>DOUV01000569.1:21138-21524 GCA_003520455.1 Chloroflexota bacterium
AGCGCGCTAAAGCGCGCACTACGAACTTCTCGCCCTCCCTGGAGACGATTTCGCCAACAGGATCATATTTCTGTAAAAGTGGCGCGCACGCGTCACTTTTACAGAAAGTGAGATGGGCCATCGGGGAAGAGCAGGTTGAATGTTGAAGATTGAACGTTGCAGGCTGCGCCTCGAAGGCATAACTTGCTACCTTCAACCTTCAACCTTTTTTGATCGGCGCATCTCGAAGGAGTCTGGCAGGAGTTCGCCGAGCGTAGCGCGCCGGACGGTGCCGCCGAGGTCGGACATCAAGACCTCAGTGTCAGGGCGCCCGAACTCGGCCATGACCGAACGGCAGCCGCCACAGGGCCGTCCACCCCCTTCCGAGACCACGGCCACCCGCCGCA
>DOUV01000569.1:21668-23140 GCA_003520455.1 Chloroflexota bacterium
GATAGCCTGAGTACGGGGCGTAAGCGCGCGTGCGGGCCTCATTGGCGGCGTCGAGGAGGCGTTGTTCGTGCTCGGCGAGGGAGCTCATACTTGACTCCTGAGAGTGAAAAGGGCAGTTTGCGTCGCGACTGGGAAGGAATGCTCGCCACGCTGAGATGACAGTGGCGGGTATAGCCGTCAACCGCTGTGCCACAGACGCCGCGGGGCTGTCGCGGGCCTATGCCCTCTCCCGACTTCCATTCTCTGGTGCTCAAAAGAGACGTGCAAAGCCAAACTGGCTGCTCGCCGTATTCCCGCCGCGCGTGAGCCGGCCGAGCACCGCCTCCTCCCCATCGAGGTGCACGGCGCGCTCGCCGTCGTCCTCATCGCTCGGCGGGCGCTGCTTGACGACACGCACCTTGGTGATGCGCCGCCCGGCGACTGCCAGCACAAAGAATGTCACACCCTGCTCGGCCAGTTCGACGGTATCGCCGACGAGCGGCACCCGTCCCAACTCGCTGTAGATCAGGCCACCCAGCGTGTCGCTCTCCTCCGTCGGCAGTTCCAACCCCATTGCGCGGTTCAGATCGTCCAGGTCCACCCGGGCATTGCAGATCGCCTCGTACTCGTTGACCAGCTCGATGAAGGGCTCCTCGGCATCGTACTCATCCTGAATCTCACCGACGATCTCCTCGAGGACATCCTCGATCGTCACCAGGCCGGCCGTCCCGCCGTACTCATCGACCACCACGGCGATATGGACCCGGCTCTGTTGAAGCTCCTCCAGCAACTCGTCGGCCTTCTTGCTCTCCGGCACAAAATGCGCCCGCCGCAGGATGTCGCGCAGAGGCACTGCCGTCTTGCCATCGCGCAAGTAGGCCAACAGATCCTTAGCGTAGAGAATGCCGACGATGTTGTCCACCGTCTCCTCGTAGATCGGGATCCGTGAGTGGCCGACTCGGATGATCGTGTCGAGGGCCTCCAACATCGGCGTCTCGACATCCAGTGCCACGATATCGATCCGTGGCACCATGACCTCGCGCGCCGTCGTCTGGCCGAGGCTGAAGATGCTCGCAATCATCTCGCGTTCCTCAGCCTCAATGGTCCCCTCGCCGGTCGTGTCGCCGACCACTGTGGCCAGGAGGCGAAGCTCCTCCTCGCTGAGCTCGCCATCCTCGACCTCTCCACGGATGGGTCCCACCGTCAACACGGCGATCTTGAAAAGCAACCAGCGGACCGGCGCGACCACGACACTCAGGGCTGCGACCGCAGGAGCCAACCAGGCTGCCAGGCGCTCTGCCCACCGGCTGCCAAGCGCCGCCGGGATCGCGCGGCCGAGCGCCAACGCCGCCAGGACCAGGCCACCAAGCGGAGCCCAGAGCCGCTGGAGGTCGGTGCCGATGAGGATCACCCCGGCGGCGATAATCACGCTCAGGGCAAGCGCGTGGGCAATCGCGACCGTGCTCGACACCCGCGGTGTATCCTCCATGAGT
>DOUV01001077.1 GCA_003520455.1 Chloroflexota bacterium
TGGCGCGGATGCACACAGCCGCCGCCGAGCTCGCCCTCAAGAAGCGCCAGTTTCGCCTCCACGGCAACGAGCGCGGCAACGAGGCTGAGATCGCGGCCCTCCGTCGGGAGATCACCAGGCTCGGTGTGTAGCGGTGCGAGTTGGGAGCTCCTCAGGTGATCACTGAGTGCGAAAGTCGTCCCAGGATCTGTTCCCTTCGGTCAGCCGGCCGGTGGGGCAGTGGTCGCCTCGCCGCAGTCCGCCATCGTTTCGGCAATGAGATGATTGACCACAGCCCGGAGGTCGCCCGTCTGGCGGTAGATATCGAGCTGGCGTTCGGCGCTGTTGCCGCGCGCTAGAATCGTGAAGGCGTACTCGACTTCACGGCGACTGCCTAACTCGTCGAGCACATCGTCCACAAAGTCGACCAGTTCATGGATCAGATCGCCGGCGGGGAGCTCGGCCTGGCGACCGAAGTCGATCAACTTTCCCCTGATGCCGTAGCGTACGGCGCGCCACTTGTTTTCGTCAATCAACCCGCTGGAGTAGATTCGGAAGGTCGTGTTGTTGACGCGCATCTTCCACAGTTTAAAGACCAACGCCTGGAAGAGCGCCACGCAGCAGATGGCCTCGTCCACTCTGGTGCAAAGATCGCAGATACGGAACTCGAGGGTTGGGTACCTGTGGTGGGGCCGCACGTCCCACCAGATTTTCGAGGCATCGGGGATGCTGTTGGTCATGATCAGGGTCTGGACGAAGTTTTGGTAGTCGGCCCAACTATTGAAGGTGCTGGGAATGCCGGTCCGGGGGAAGCGGCGAAAGACCACGCTGCGGTAGCTCTTCAGCCCGGTGTCCCGGCCCTCCCAAAAGGGCGACGAGCACGAGAGCGCCAGCACGTGGGGCAGCATATAGCGGATCACGTTCATGGCATCGATCATGAACTCGCGGTCCTCGATGCCGATATGCACGTGCATACCGAAGATCAGCAGTTGCCGCGCCAGGTCCTGCATGTCCTCGAGCACGCCCAGATAGCGCTCGAACGGGGTGATCTCCTGCGAAGCCCAATGTGAGAACGGATGCGTCCCGGCGGCGATCGCTCGCATGCCCTTGCCACGCGCCAACTCATCGATCATACAGCGCATCCGGATGAGTTCGCCGCGCGCCTCGTGCACATCCTCGCAGACTCGGCTCCCCAGCTCGACCACGCTCTGGATGAGCTCGGGTTTGAGCTCATACTCGCGCAGCAGCATGTGGTCACCCTCGAGGAATTGGGTGATGTAGCTGGTCAGTTCGCCAGTCTCCGGATGGATGATCTGGTACTCCTCCTCAATACCGATGTTGAGTGAAGGGCGCTTCGGCATCGCGAGTCTCCTTTCTGAGGGAGATTGGCGATCAGCGATTCAGGGGAGAGCGATTTCTTAAGAAGAGACGCTCAAATCCTCAATCTCCCTTCCTTCGATGGACGATGAAGGTTGGCACGACGCTCCCGCCGCCCGCGCTGACGTTGAGCAGGCCGCCTCCCGAAAGCCGCGTGAGGCAGCCGTGGGCGAACTCGCCCTTGAAAAGGTAGGGATCCAGGTCCACCAGGCGCGGGCTGAAGCTGAGTTGGCCATCGACGAAGGCCGGGAAAAGTTCGCTGGCAATGGTGACCTTGCGCTGGACAATGGTGCTCGTGCTGAGCCCTTCTCGCAGCGCGGCCTCCCACTCTTGCTGGCTGACGTCCCATCCGAGCACGACCCCCGTACCGCCGTACTCATCGTTGGGTTTGAGCACGAATTCATCCTTGTGGGTCGAGACGTGGGGAAGCAGATCAACCGCGCGGCCATCGATCTGGGTGGTGCGCTCGGCCAGCTTGCGAGTCCAGGGAATGTGCTCGCGGATCGCGCGGCGCTGCTCAGTCGTGTAGAGGCGGGTGTGACGCTCGTCGCTGAGGATGGCGAAGATCATCTTCTTGTGGAGCAATTTGCAGCGGAAACCGTTGGCCATGATCAGGTTTCCATCACGAAGCGCGTGGATGATGGGATGGTCCAGGCCGAATCTCCGGAGCAACTCACCGGCCAGCACCCGCTTGTAGACCAGGTGGATCGGCCGGCCACGGTGGGTGAGGTGCGTCCCATCGTATTCGAGCTCCTCCGGCGGGGCGATGAGGGTTGGAACCCCCTCGCGTTCGAAGAACTCCTGGTAGATGTAGAATTCGTTGGTGGTGGGGACGCCGGCCCAGTCGATAATCCCGATCGTCGGGCGCTCCCGCCCCCCGGCTTCATGATAGACGTCGAGCAGGGTTGTCAGCGTCATCGGTCGAACCGGGATCGCTTCCACCTGGTAGCGGCGGCCGAATTCCCGGAACGCCGGCAGCTCGAAGAAGGTCTGGCCGAGGAGATCCTCGTAGCCGCCACCGGCCGGCGTCTCGGCGTTGTATTCCACGAAGTGGAGCGTCCCGGGGTCGCCCGGATCGTGCCCGTGGGTGAAGAAGCTATCCAGGCGCGAGGTCGGGGTCGGGGTCACGTAACCCGGGTCGATGTGCAGGGCCTGTTCCTCCGGCGGAGTCAGGTCGAGCTCGGCCCGGAGTGCCGGGTCGGCCATGAGCGCCTTGTAGGCAGCGCGGAAGGCGCCCAGGAGCACGGCGCACGCCTGGCGGATGGAGGCGTACTCGTCGGCAGTGAGCAAGTGAGGCCGGAGCACCGTGCAGAGCAGGCGATCGCCGAAGGCCAGGCGGCGGGCACGAGACGTGGCGGTAAGTTGCTCCCAGGTCTCGGCGGCGCGGGCGTCGTCGAAGAGGTCGTTGTACTCCTGGATCGCATCTTCGATCAGGCTCACGGGTGCGCTCCTCTCCGCGGGGTTGTGGGTAGGATAGTCAATTTGAACGGTTGGAACAAGGGGCCAGGGCGGTTGGAACGTGGGGCGTACCAGGTGAGAGGCGCCGGTGTGGTGGTCTGGTGGCTTGCGGCCGGCCGAGTGGCAGCGCGGTGGGCGCGCTCCAGAAGGGCACAGGTGCGCCTTACCTGGAGAGTTGAGCGGCCCTGACACAGTAATAGGCCGTTAGAAGGTACGCAAGTGAAGACCCCTCGCCATGGCGAGGGGGTATCGAACAGGCACGGAACGCTCACCGGCCGGCGCCGGGCAGATAGCTGTACCAACGGTACACGGCGCGCGGGTCAAGATCGCTCCTGGCCTTTTGGACGCACATGTCGGCCATCTTCTCGACAGCCCACTCAAAGTAGAAGGGCGTGAGCGAGTAGATGTCCAAATCCGGCGCCGGGTTCATGAAGTCGATCGCGTAGGGAACACCGCCGCGGATCGCCCACTCGATGGCGTTCATATCGTAGCCGAGCGCGCGGCAGAGCATCTGGGAATCTGCAACCACGCGCTGACCCAGCTCGGGGGTGAGGTGCTCGTGCTCTACGTGGTAGCGGCGCTCGTCCGGGTCGTATTTCATCGGCAGGATCCACTCCTGGTTGATGCAGAGGCACCGGACGTAGTGATCCCACGCGATGAACTCCTGGAGGATCATCGTGAGGTAGCCGCTCTGATCGTAGCGCCAGATCAGCTCGTCCACCGACTCAACCTTGTAGACCTCTTTCCAACCGCCCCCATGCGCATCCTTGAGGATGGCCGGCATGCCGACGTAATTGGCGATCGCGTACCAGTCGAGCGGGTACTTGAGATTGCGCAGCGACTCGCTGACGATCCCCTCGACGTACTCCTTGTTGGGCAAGACGACCGTCTTCGGGCTGGCGACACCCAGTTTGGTCGCGAGGCTCGCTCCGAAGAATTTGTCGTCGGCGCTCCACATAAACGGGTTATTGATGACGTGGGTCCCCTGGAGGACTGCGTTCTTGAGATAGCTCCGGTAGTAGGGAACCTCGTGCGAGATGCGGTCCACGATCACGGCATACTCGACCGGCTCATTCATCTTCGTGCCGCCGAGTTTAACGAACTCGGCGACGATGCCCACATCTCGCCGGTTGACCTCCTCGATGAAGGCCGGTGGCCAGGACCACTCTCGCCCGACGAGCAGACCGATCTTCTTGGCCTCGTTCGCCACGACCATCTCCTTCACAATGATGCCAATCGACCTTTGTTGCGCGCTGGAGATTGGAGATTGAAAGTTGAATCGGCGCCTGGGTATCGTCTGCGGTCTGGAAATCGGCCATCAATCTTCGAGTTCCCATCTCTACAGCATCTCGGCCTCCCGGGAAACGCGGGCGTTGTAGCGCTCGAGCAGGCGGCGGGTGATGGGGCCAGGCTCGCGGGTGCCGACAGGGTGGCCGTCAATCTCGACCACCGGCAACACGGCGCGACCCGAACTGGTGATGAAGGCCTCGTCAATCGTGGGCAGCTCCGTTACCGGCAGTCCCTCCAGGTGGATGGTGAGCCCCTCGTCGGCGGCTTCCTCCAAAACGAGCGCGCGTGTAATACCCGCCAGGACGCCTTCCTCAGCGGTCCACAGATCGCGGCCGCGGATTGCGAAAAAGTTGCTGCTCAGTCCCTCCAGGAGCTGTCCGTCGGCCCCGACCATGATGGCTTCATAGCATCCCTCGGGGAGAGCCCGCCGGATTTCGCCCGCCGAGGCGAGGAAGGTCGTCGATTTAGCTTTGGGGTTCTGGCGTTGAAGTTGGCGGGTGACAACGAGAACGCCGTGTTCGTACTGCTCGGGTGTAGGCGAGTGCAGCGATTCGAGCGAGATATAGAGGGTGCCCGGCTCGCGGGTGGTGTCGAGCGTCAGGCGCACGCGCATCTCCGGTGCTCTGAACGTCGTGATGGCCTCCCGCAGCGCACTTCGAATCGTTGGCCAGTCCAGGTAGACCTCCACGCCTGACAGACGCGCGGTCTCCTCCAACCTCGCCAGGTGCTCGTCGAGGCGCAGGACGGCCGCGCCGCCGAAGGTACGGAGCGTGGTGTAGGCCCCTTGGGGCAAGGCACGGGAGGCCTCATCGAGCGATGTAGGCGCCGGATCGAGAACGATGGGCTGCGGCTTCGCCCTGGCGCCGGGCGGCAGCCGCCAAATGGCGATGTTAGCGACTATCGGGACCTCCAATGTAGTGCAGAATCATCTCGCGCCACCAGGGCCAGTCGTGGACCCAGCCATCCCAGAGTCGGAAGGCGTGCCAGATCCCTTTATCCCAGAGTATCTGGGAAAAGGCCCGGTTGTTGTCGATGGCCGGGTCATCCGCCCCGACGGCGATGATGATATCCAGATGCCGAATTTGCTCCAACTGGTTTGGGTCCCGGATGCCAAGCACATAGTCAATCGGATTGTGGAAGTAGATCGTCTCGTCGTAGTAGCCATCACACCAACGGCGGATATCATAGAGGCCGCTCAAGCCGATCGTCCGGCCAAAGATCGTGGGGTGACGCAAGGCGATGTTGACGGCGTGATAGGCGCCGAAGCTGGTGCCGGTCGAGATCAGGAAAGGGTTTGGGTTCTTGCTCCGGCTCAGGGGCAAGACCTCGTTGAGAACATATTCCTCGTACTGAGCGTGCCGGGTGACTCGTCCGGTGGGATGGGCCCATTTGCAGTACCAGCTCTCGCTGTCCACGCTATCCACACAGTAGAGCTGGATCCACCCACGCTCCAGATGCTCGCCGAGTGCGGCGATCATCCCCCGGTCCTCCCACTCGAAGAAACGGCCCATTGAGGTGGGGAAGACGAGGACACGGGCGCCCGCGTGGCCGAAGATCAGGAGTTCCATCTCGCGATTGAGTCGCGGACTATACCACTTGTGATATTCGCGGTTCACACAATCTCCGATGGCCACAGTGGGCGGAAGTGGGCAAATTGTACATGTGCCCCTGCTCTTTGACAAGAGCCGCGTCGTGAGGAACGGGTCCGCTCGACTGGCCAGGCGCGATGCACCGTCGCCATGCTTGGCGTGACTGCGGCCGGCCCGTCGACAGCCGGCGGGCCACGTTGTGGCGCGCTCCCC
>DOUV01000923.1 GCA_003520455.1 Chloroflexota bacterium
GCCCTACGAGGCCCAGCGCCGGGCGTTCTCGAGAACCGGCTGGGGCACGCGCTCGGCCAAAGCACGGATCGCAATCTGGATGAGGCGCAGGCTCTCGATGTTCCCGTGCCAGTGACTGGTGACGACGATCTGGTTGGGCTCGTTGAGGAGCATGTGCAGCCCCAACGCCACGACGAGCAGGTCGTCGAGTTGGCCCAGACCCGGGATGCGGTCGGGAATCAAGTCGAAGGGCAAAATGACGTAGCCCACACTCGCCAGGAAGATAAACTTGGTCCGTTGAGGAATGTCCGGCTCGCCGAGCAGGCCAGCGATGAGCACCACCAGGTTGGGGACCAGGCCGAGAGCCTCTCGTACCCACAGCTCGCCGATCCCGGCGGTTGCTAAGGCCTGCTGCACGCTGGGCTGCCGCATGAGGTTGTCGATGAAACGCCTGAGGGCCGGTTCGAGACCACCTTTGATGAGGCGTTGGAGACGGTCGATCCAGGGAGTCCAATCGGGTTCACGCATAGACGATCATCCTTCTCTCGTGCTCTTTTCGGATGGGGCGTAGCCGGCCTCTCTCTCCGGCGGCACTATCCATTGTTCGCCGCTCAGGAGGGGTGATGACAGCGGCAACTCGGAGCTATGAAATCTGGTCTCCGCACTCAAGCACCGTAGACCGGGATGACCAGGTCCTTCGGAAAGTCGGTGAGCGATTGGACCGTTCCGTCGGGGGCAATGGCGACGGTATCCTCAATGCGCACGCCCAGGCCCGCGTGCGGGTCGTAGAGACCGGGTTCGATGGTGAAGACGGCACCAGGCGAGAGGATCTCGGCACTCAGGTCGGACAGGCTCGGCGCCTCGTGAACGTCGAGGCCGATTCCGTGGCCCAGGCTGTGGATGTAACCGACGTCACTGGTAGGATCGGTACGAGGCGTCGGGTAGTCACGAGCCTCAAAGAGATCGCAGACCAGGGTTTGGAGGTCGGCGGTCGGAATCTCGGGATGCAGCGCAATCAGAGCGGCGTTGAAGGCGTCGAGGACATCGCCGTACATGGCCTGAAGTGCAAGTGGGGCATGACCCAGCGCAAAGGTCCGTGTCATATCAAAGTAGTAGCCTGTGCGGAGATCGCGTGGGAAGATATCGAAGACGATTGGCTGGCCCAAGCGCAAGGGATCGTCGGGCTTTCCCGAGTTGTGGGGGATGGCGGCATCCAGGCCGATCGCGAAGATGGTTCCCTCGGTATCGAGCAAGCCGCGGTCTAGCAGCTCGCGGCGGATCAGCCGCTTGATGTCCCCAACCGTGATCGGGACGCCCACCTCGTCCACGAGCATGCCTTCGCGGGCGTGCTGGTGGCGCAGAAAATCGACCACTACCGCCATCACCTCCTGGGTGCGCCGTCCGACGTCACGGATGGCCGCAATCTCGTGCTCGTCCTTGGTCTCGCGCGCCACCGTCAATACGTCACGGTGAAACTCACCGACGATCTCCACCTCGGGCTGTGACGCGGCCAGGGCACTGAGCCAGGCGAAGGCTCGGCCAATCTCGGTCGTGCCATACATGCTGATCCGGCCGCTCACACCGGCATCATTTAGCAGGAGGTCGATCAGGCGGGTCTGGGCTTGCAGGCGGTCGTTGTTCGCCTCGATAATGAGTTGGCGCAGGTTAAAGTTGGCCAGACTGCGGGTCTCGAGGCCGCTCTGGGCGGCGCCGCCGGCCTCGATCGCGTGATGGTAAAGGATCGGGGACCGGCCACGAGGCTTCACGACGTAGCCGCCACTCAACTCGGCCGCGCGCGTCAGGTAGAGACTGTTGGCGCTCGGCTTCTCGTCGATGATGACCACCAGTGCATCAAGGTTCCGCTCGGCCATGAGGTGGTCGAGGTCCTGTTGCATTGAAAACTCCTGTATGCCAGTCACCCCGGCCCGGGTATCTCAGGGACTCGTGTAGCGACATTTCGGCAGGACGAAACAGTCGCGCGTTCTTCGTTGCAGAGTCTACGCAGACTGAAGCGAAGAGGCAACTCGGGCGAACAACGCCCCCGAGCGCCCGGCGCTCGAGGGGCGTTGGTGGGCGCGTGGCTGGCTCGATCAGTAATAGGACTTACGCGGTAGGTTGAGCCGCGAAAGAGATATCGGTTTGGAGTGCGCGCTTCAGCNNAGCGCGCACTCCAAGCCAAATCCGGCTTCTACGGATCACGAACGTTGGGTCGGCCTGGGAGTATTGCGTAACGCCTGTCAGTAATGCGTCACGACCCTGGTGCCGACCTCGGCCCAACCGTAGAGCCACTTGGCATCGGGCACGCTCAGGTTGACGCAGCCGTGACTCATGGGCCTGCCAAAGTTGTTGTGCCAGTAAGTGCCGTGGAGGCCGTATCCACGGAAGAAGTACATCACGTAGGGCACGTTGGGCAGGTAGTAGTAGTCCGCGCCGCTGCCACCTGTCATGGTCGTGGACCGGTACTTGACATAGACCCGGTAGGTCCCCGCGACAGTCGGGTATTTCCAAATGCCGGTCGAAACCGCGGTCGCGAAAACCGGCGTCTGGCCGACATAGGCCGTCAACCGTTGGGTGGAGAGGTTGACGTCAATCCACTTCTCGCCGGAGAGGCCGGCAGGATCGACAAGCAGACCGCTGGCTCCACTGCCTGAGATCGTGAGCCGTTGCCCGACGTAGATGATGTTGGCAGCGCGCAAACCGTTGGCCTGCATCAATGCCGCGACCGTCGTGCTGTAGCGCTGGGCGATGCCGGTGAGCGTATCACCCTGCTGCACAACGTGCTCGCCGCCAGCGGCGGGTGCTGGCACCGCGGCAGGCGGTGAGGCAGCGTTGCCTCCACTCGGAATCACCAGGCGCTGGCCAACGTAGACCCAAGAATTCGAGCGGAGCCCATTGGCAGCAGCCAGGGCGTCGAGTGAGACGCCGTAGTGCTGGGCGATACTAATGAGAGTATCACCGCGCTGGACAACGTGAATGTTGCCCTCCGCAGAGATGGGAGTGGCCAGGGCGGCCAGCAAGCAGAGCGCGACCAAGAGAGCTATAGAGAAAGCACGGGCGCGACACATTGGTCAGCCTCCGTCACAGAACGAGAATTACGCCAGTATATGTCTCGTTAGTATAGCAACATTTTGTATAGAAATCGAGGGGTTCTAGGTAAAATGGCCTGCTGGCGCCTGTGGTAGGGCACGAGCGTGAGGGGCTGGCTCTAGAGCCAGGGTTCGGGTCAGACTGCTTGAGTGGGGGTGGGCTGATTTCCGGTCAAAGTGGTAGGGTCGCGATGCGTTGGAGGGGAGCGAATGGCCGGGCAGGATCAAGGGTGACGAGTTCGACCTCTTGTACGAGCCACTCCTCGATGGGCCAGCGGCGATACCCACGTAGGGCCTCGATCAAGCCCCGAGGGGCGGGCGCATCGATCGCGGGCGAGGCGATGGCCAGGTGCGGAATCATCTCCACCGCGGGAGCAGCGGTCGGGCGGAGGGAGTTGAGCCGGTCGCGTAGGGCAAGGAGGCGGCCGCTCGGGTCGTGGACCTCGACGAAAATGGCCTCAGGAACGGCATTGACGTTGGCGAAAACCAGCTTCAACGGCCCGAGATTTTGAACGAGCGCTCTTGCGCGGGTGACTACGTCTTCCAGCTCGGCCGGGGTGATCTCATCCCGGCTGTCGGCCCGGGTCGAAACGATACCGACTGTGTGCACGGCAATATGCAGAGAATAATCGGGGTGCAGGCTGATGCAGTCCTCGAATGGGATCAGGGCTGCACGCAGTGGCTTCAGACTCTCAGACACAGACTCCGCCGGGACACGAATGGCGAAGCACACCGTGCGCGCTTCGGCCTGCCAGGCCAGACCGGTGGAGGGGCTGCCGCGCAGTATCGCCTCGCGCTCGAAGCGCTGCCACGTCTCGCGCCAGCCATAGGTAGCCCACGCTGCGGCCCGGGCTGTGTGCGCCCGATCGACGCCGGACCAATTCGCCAACGGACGCAGCAGGGCGAGGGCCTGTTCGGCGCGCGCGACGATCTCGGCTGGCTCGCTCCTCACCAGCCCAAGGAGACGCAGGTCAGCCTGGATGATATGAACCCAGCCGAGACCCTCACGATGGTCTCGGCTGTCGCCACGCGTGAAAGTCTCGGCGGCCGCATGGAGCATCAGCAGGCCTTGCTCCGTCTCGCGCCGCGTCAGTTGGACTGCCGCCTGGGCGAGTTGAGCTCGGCCCAGGGTAATCTCGTCCTCGCTCCGCTGGGCGGCGACCAGGGCGCGCTCACTGCAGGCCAGGGCCTCGTCGAGGCGATCAAGTTCATTGAGCACGTTGGCTGCTCGCATCAGCGCGTAGGCCCGCAATCGCTGGACGCTCGCTGACCGTAGGAGCCGGTCAAGCGCGACCAGAGCGCGCTCGTAGGCGGCCAGGGCCCTGGCATGGTCGCCCCGCTGCTCGTGATCCCGCAGGGCCCGTTCGAGGTCTTCCTCGATGGTGGTAAGAAGGTCGATGGCCACGTCATAGAACTCGCTTGGGAGGATGGCAACAGGAATGAGACGCTCTATTGTACTCAAACCTGGCGCAGCAAGCCATGTCTGACGGATGGCAAGTGCAAATCGGCTTCTTCTCAACGCATCTGGGAACTGGTCGCCGGCTGTGGGGATTGTATGGCTGTTGGAAACAACCCGGCAGACGGACTGTCCTGGGTTTGTGCGGGATTCGACGGAGCGGTGCGCCGCGCTCACGCGGCAGAGCCGGCTGCGCTGCTGGCATGGCCAGGCATGACGAGACTGCCGAAGTTCCTGATCACCTGCCGACAGGGATCGTTCGGCGTTGCGCACCTGGAATGCCTGGCGGGCCCGGTCAGTCGCCCGGTTTCCAGCCGGTGTACTTCTGAGTCAGGTGCAGAGATTCTCGGATCGTGTTGACGGTACGCTCAAGGCACCGTTTCTGAGCGTAGCGCATCAGAACGAGCGCCGCCGCGAGCACGAGCATACTCAACACACCCAGATGCGTGTACGCGATTCCGAGGAACAGGCCCAGGACGCAGGGTACCGGGTAGTGACCAGCCAGCCGGCGGGCCTGCCTGCGCCACGTGTTTATGAAACTCAGCCCTTCTGACAGGCTGATCTCGGCGGCGATGAGGCTGCTTGCGATTATGGAGGAGACCAGGACAGCCGCGGCGGCGGGGATCGCCAGCCGGGGGAAGTTCTCCACCCGGAGTGAGATGGCCGGGACGTTGACGGCGAGGATCGGCGCCAATCCGGCCAGCACGTGGACGCCCGAGTTGAAGGCTGTTCTGGACAGGGGCGGATGGCATTGAAGTTTGTTCCTAAAGGCGATCCATCGGCTCAGGGCGATGGCAGTACTGACGATGGCCAGGCCAGGAACGCCGGTGAGCAGCGCCGCAGCAAAGGTGATGGCCACTGAGAACGAAATCGAACGCTCTCCGGGCAAAGTGATCTGATCCAGTTGGGCGATCACCGCCAGGAGGGCGAGGAGTCCGATTGTGAGGAGGTCGAGCGGGCGACCGAGCGTGAAGCCCAAGACCGTCACGATGGCGCTCGCGGCGATCACCCCAGTCACGAACCAGAAGCGGCGCGGTTTCTCGGTATCTCTGACCGCCTGCGCGGGGTGAGCCCGACCCCTGCCCTCGCCGAGCGCCACCGGCGCGTC
>DOUV01000442.1 GCA_003520455.1 Chloroflexota bacterium
AGACTCAGGGCGTCCAGGCGGGCGATGCTGCCCCCGCCGGC
Organism: Chloroflexota bacterium; assembly: GCA_003520455.1. The sequence goes on from DOUV01000442.1 coordinate 42, forward strand.
GCCAATCTCGATCATCTCGACCGTCGGCACGCGCACCGGCAGGCCGCTGCCGAGCGTAAAGCGGTAGACGCGATCCACCTCGAACTCGGGCGCGACCAAGGGCTGCCCGTCGTCGATCACGGCGAGCTTGGCCGTCGTCCCGCCCATATCGAACGACAGCAGGCTGTTCAGCCCCAGCGCCTGCCCGAAGTGACTCGCCGCCAACGCCCCTCCCGCCGGCCCCGACTCGAGTACGCGCACCGGGAAGTTGCGCGCCGTCTCGGTGCTACACAGCCCCCCGCTCGATTGCATCAAGAAGAAGGAGCCGTCGAAGGTGCGTTCGCGCAGATCGTCTTCCAGCCGGCCCAGGTATTCCTCGACGCGCGCCTGGACGTAGGCGTTGCAGAGGGTGGTCGAGGTGCGCTCGAACTCCTTGATCTCGGGCGCGACCTGCGAGGAGAGCGAGACATACAGGTCCGGGGCGACGCGCGCGACGATCTCCTTGACGGCCAACTCGTGGACCGGATTGCGATAGCTGTGGAGGAAGGAGACGGCGATGGCCTCGATGCCGCGTTCCTGTAACCGGCGGACGAGCCGCTCGACCTGCTCCCGATCGAGCGGTCGGAGCACCTCGCCCTGCGGCGAGATGCGCTCGTCTATCCCGAAGCGCAGGTGGCGCGGGACCAGCGGCTTCGGCATCTCGACCAGGACGTCGTACATCTCGTAGCGATGCTCGCGGCGGATCTCGACCGCGTCGCGGTGCCCCTCGGTTGCCAGCAGCGCGGTACGCGCGCCCTTGCGCTCGATGATAGTGTTGGTGATCAGCGTCGTGCCGTGGACCAGGACGCTCACCTCGGAGAGCGCGCGATTCGGCTCCGCGAGCGCCCGGTCGACCGCCTCGACGACCCCGCGGGACGGGTCGGCTGGCGTCGTCAGCACCTTCACGATCCGGACGCCGCCGGTCTCGTCGTCGACCAGGAGGAGATCGGTGAACGTTCCCCCAATATCAATGCCCAGACGCATAACAGCGACTCCTTGCCATGATGGTTTCGAGGTTAGCCGGCCGAGCGGCCCAGCGGACGCCCGAAGATCCGGACGAGAATCTCGAGGAGGATGCGCCAGCGCGAGCGGGAGGCGACCGCCTGTGGGTCGCCGTGCGTCGCGAAGTGCGCTTGCAAACGGCGGACAAACTCGTCGTTGAGCGCCTCGGTGGTGCTCTTGATCAGCGGATAGGCCATCTGCGCCATGGGAGCATCGATCAAGCCGATATCCATCAAATAGCGGATGCCGGTCCTGTCGGCCCCGTGCTCCTCAAGCCAGCCCTGCACGTCGACGCTCACATCGCTGCGGCTGATCGGATCATAGGCGCGCGCTTCGGCGCGCAGCCGCTCCGGCGGCTCCTGCTCGACAAACCGGGCTTCGCCCTCGAACTCCGCCTTGAGCGGGCCGATGTCGATCCCGACCGTCCCCGCGAAGGTCCCGTCCGGCTGCACGACAAAGGTGTCCACGCCGGGAAAGCAACGCGACGAATTTTCGAAATCCATAAGGAATTCCCAGACGGTCCCACGGTCGGCTTCCACCTCAAACTCGCGCTCGAACTTCATTCCCACTTGCGTGTCCTCCTTCGACTCGACGCAGAACCACTCCCCACCGCAGTTCAGAGTGGACACGGGTGCCAGGGCGCCTTCTTGGGCAAGACGCCCAGGCTGGCGCCCTTCGGAAACGCTTTCTTCTTCTCCTCATTGGAGCGGCGAGAACTCCGTCGGTCGCAGGATGCGGTTATGGATGCGCCGCAGGAGCGGGCCGTCGCGTTCGCTCTGCTCCAACGCTGCGTGCCATTCGGCGTCTCCGCGGAAGGCAGACCAGGCCTGCTCACGCTGCTCCCAATCCTCGTGCGCCACCAGGTAGATGAGGGTATTGCTCTCGCCGATCTCGACCGTCCAGGCACCAACCAGCACGATCGCATGGCGCTCGAACAGCCGGGTCGTCGTGTCGTGGAAGCGATCCAGGAGCACCCCCATCTTGCCGGGGAGCACATCGTAGACGCGTAACTCATAGAGCATAGATTGCTCCTGCCCCTCACGCGACCACTTCCGCGAGTGCCCGTAGCTCGCGCTCAGAGGGGGGCGGCGTGATGGTGAGATCATCGGCAACCAGCAGATTCCAGCCGGTCTGCTCCGCGACCATCTCGGGCATCACGTCGGGATGGACCTGGGTTAGCACGGCCTCCCCGGCAGCGGAGAATTCGAAGATCCCCAGGTCGGTGACGATCGCTGCGGGTCCGGCCCCGGGCAGACCGAGTTCGATCCGGGTGCGCCCGTGGATGCGATGCCCGGGCGAGGTGATGAAGTCGACCTCGGGTGGGAAGCGCCGGCGCTCGTGGCTTGCCAGGATCAGCGTACTCTGGGCGAAGGCGGCAATGTCGGCGGCCCCGCCGCTACCCGGCAGCCGCACCTGCGGGCGCGCGTAGTCGCCGATGCAGGTGGTGTTGAGATTCCCGTAGCGATCCACCTGCGCCGCACCGGTCACGGCCACGTCGATTTTGCCCCCTTGCAGCATTAGCGCGAAGAGGTCCAGCAGCGAGCAGAGCGCCGAGGCCCCGTCAACCAGGCGGGAATCGCCGATCGAATAGGTGCGTATCGGCTGGGCGCCGATGATGCCGGATTCGTACACGAGCAGGGTTTCCGGCCGGAGCTTGTGGGCCATCGCGCAAGGGACGGCCGGCTCGCCCACCCCGACGAAGATCGTCGTGTGGCGCAGCAAGCGCCGCGCAGCGGCGACGAACATGTACTCGCGCGAGTGTCCGGCCGGCTTCTCAGCCACCATAGTTCACAGGCCCTGCCGGCCGGGAGGTCACACGCAGCGCCTCAAGCCGCTCTTCGCCCAGCCGTCGGCGGTATTCGCCCGCGTCCGCTACCTGAAAGATCCATTCGTCCAGCATCTGCTCGATCCCCTCACGACTGCGCGAGCGCTCGGCCCACGCTGCGTAGAACTGATCGTCTCGCCGGTAGTACCCTTGAACGGGGCCCGGGTGGCCGCCGCGGGGCGCATGGACGAGGGCGCTCACCAGGAAGCCCGGGACGATGGTCCGGTTGGGGTCGTGCTCGATCACCTCGGTGGGTACCAGCTCCTCGCAGCTGAGGATGACGCGCTCGGCGGCGAAGGCCGCCTCGCGGGCATCTCCGACGATCCCCCACGCCTGACTGCTGCCGTCCTCGGCAGCGCGCTGCACGTGGATCAGGGCCACGTCCGGCCGTAGCGGCGGCACGACCGTGATAGTCTGGTTCGTGTACGGATCGGTCACTGTCCGAATCTGGGGATTGACGTCACGCAGGTCGCTGCCGGCGTACGAGACGAGCGGAAAGAACGGCAACCGCGAGGCGCCGGCGAAGAGGCGAGCGATCATCCCATAGTGGCTGTACTCTTCCAGCTCGATCTCGCCCGCTTCCGCCCGCTCGCGGATCAGCCGCAAGGTGCCGAAGCCCGGATTGCCGAGATAGCTCGACACGATCCGCGCCACGCATCCGCCCGCGACCAACTGCTCGCCCACCAGGTCGAGGGTCGGCCGCGCCAGCGTCAGTCCCCGTCTGCGCTGGCGAATGATCTCGTGGGCCGTTGCGAAGGGGATGATATGGCTGAAGCCGGCGACATAGACCGTATCGCCGTCGCGCACGTTGGCGGCGATCGCCTCGGCCGCCGGCTGCAGCTTGCTCACATCGCGCTCCGCCCCCCAGAAGGCTCATGCTCGATCACGTCGATGACCTGGCCGACGAAGGTGGTCTGGTCGCCGGGGAGGATCGGCGGGATGGTGCGATATGAGCAGATCACCCCCGGCCGCGGCGCCGCAATCTCTTCCACGACGTCGCCGAAGACGTTGCGGATGGTGGCGACCACCTGCCCCTCCTCGACCTCGGCGCCCAGCGGGACGGTCGAGCGGAAGAGGCCGCCCTTGCGGGAATAGACATAACTGCCGCGCACGACCCGCTGGCGCGGCGGCAGCATCGGCCGGCCTTCCTGCATGCCGAGGAAGGCCATGACGTTGGTGATGATCTGGCGCGAGATCTGGATATATTCATCCCCGATGCGCCCGTCATTCCCGATTTCCGGGGTGATCGTCGGGATGCCGGCCTCGGTGGCGACGAGGACGATGGAGCCGCCCCAGATGGTCGGCATCTCCCACAAGAGATCGACGCCCGCCTGCACCGCCAGCTCGCGGCTCTTGGCGCTCTGCGGGCTGTCGCCGCCGGAGAAGGCGACGATCGGGACGATGCTGAGCGGGCTGCCGCCCGCGTGGAAGTCAATCACCGCGTTGCTGTGGCGCACGATATCGTGGAAGAAGCGCTGGGCGACCATGCCGCTGATGGAAGCGGTGGAGTCACCCGGAAAGATGCGGTTCATATTCACATTGTCGAGCGGCGAGTTGCGCTGCGCGGCGTCGTAGGCGGCGATGTTGACGACCGGGACGCCGATCCAGGCTCCGGCCAGGGTTGCCGGATCGAGCTCGCGCCAGAGCTGGCGGATCGCCTCGCCGCCCTCATACTCGTCGCCGTGGATGGCGCAGTTGACGGTCAGGGTCGGCCCGTCCTCGTTGCCCCTGATGGCCATCCAGGGAATGCCGAGCGGCCTCCCGCCGGGCGACTGGCCCACTTCGAGCCAGCCCTTGCCCTTCGTCCCGCGTGCCAGGTCCAACGGGTGCGCTGCGTCAGACTGCGTGTTCATGCTCCCCTCCTGTCGAGGATTGTGCCGCGAACCGGCGGCATCAGTGGCCGGAGTCGCTCTTGCCGCTCATCTCTCCCAGCAGCCGGTGTTTGCGGACCGTGCCGCGCTTGAAACGCTCCGGGCTAAAGGGCGCGAGCAACTCGGGGCGCTTGCCCGTGGCGATCCACTCGGCCAGCAGGTCGCCCACCGCCGGCCCCGGCCCGAAGCCTTGCGCTGAGAAGCCGCAGGCCAGAACCAAGCCCTGCGGCTCCTGAAGGACGTCGATGATAAATTCCGTGTCGGGCGTGACCTCATAGAGGCCGCCCCAGGTCGACTCGCGCGGGATGTCGGCCAGATCGGGTATCAAGATGCGCAGCCGGCGGCGCAACTCGCTCTCGAAGTCGGGGTCCACGTCGGTGCTCCAGCCCGGCTTCTGCTCGGGATTGCCGAGACCGGTGATGATCCGCCCGTCGTGCCGCTGCCGGAGATAGACGCGCTGCCCTTCCAGATCGCCGTGGATGACGTAGGGGCGGACGAGCGGCGGCAGTGGCCCGGAGAGCAGCACTTGGCCGCGCTCCGGTGTGATGGGCAGATCGAGATTGGCCCACGAGCCGACCTCTTTCGCCCACACGCCCGCGGCGTTGACGACAAACGGCGCTTCCACCGTCCCGGCCGAGGTTTTCACGCCGCGCACGCGGTCGCCCTCGATCACAAGGCCGACGGCCTCTGTCCCGAGGAGCAGTTTGGCTCCGCGCGCCTCGGCGGCGCGCGCGTAGGCGTTGACTGTTAGTTGGGGGTGGGCACCGCCATCGCTGCCCGTATAGCGGCCGCCGACAAAGGGGCCTTTCAGACGGGGTACTAGCTCCAGCACCTCTTCGCGGCTGACGATCCGCGTATCCAGGCCCTCGGTAGCCTGCTCGTCGACCCCGTACGGTCCAGTCTTGAAGAAGTCGAGCACGTCCTCGTTCGCGGCCAACATTAGGTGGCCGTGCTGCTGGTAGCCGACCGGTGCCCCCAGTTCTTCCTCGAGCGTCTTCCAACGCTTGACTGCCTCGAACATGAGGGGCAGCTGCCAGCGCGAGCGGCCCTGCTGGCGGACACCGGCAACGGTGCGGCCGGTGCTTCCGGCCGCGAGGTGGTCGCGCTCGATCAGGGTGACGCGCAGGCCTCGCTTGCTCAAATAGTAGGCCGTCGCGATGCCGGTAATGCCTCCCCCGATGATGGCGACATCTGCAGTCTGCGAGCTACTCATCGAATCCTCCTAAAACTCGTGTGGGAGCGGGTGCCGCCCAGTGGAATCGCTCCGAGAGGCACGAGCCTCACCGTGGCGGCTCGCTGCGGGCCGATCGCTGCCCGCCATCGCCGAGCTCCACCGCCGCCGCGACGACCGCATGAACGTTGCCTTGGGGGGCCGTCAATGGCAGCACGCAGTCGGTTGCGATGACCAGGCCGCGGCCCCCGGTCTGGGCGACCGCCGCGGCCACGTGCTCTTGCAGCGTCGCGGGTGTCCCCAGCACCAGATCCTCAAAGCGCGCGAGCCCTCCCACCACCCCACCTGGGAACAGGCGCTGGCCCTCGCTCAGCGAGGGCCAGGTCTCGCGATCGTGCCAGTTGATCCCGGCGACCGGATACTGCGCCAGCAGGTCGAACATGAGGTGACTGTGGGCGTGAATATGTAGCAGATTCAGCCAGCCAGCGCGCGCGGCTTCGAGGATCGCCAGGTCGTAGGGCCGACCGAATTGCTCGTATTCGGCCCTACTGAGCAGGTCGTAGGTGGCATGTTGCGTCGCGAGAAAGATGCCGTCGGCGCCGTTGGCGAGCGCTTGCCGCGAGAAGGCTACCATCGTCTCGCCGATCACCTCCAACCCGCGCCCGACGAGGGCCGGCCGCTCGCGCAGATCGGCGATGAACCCCGGCCCGGCGAGAGTCTTAGCGATGAAGAGCGGGTTGAAGACTGAGAGCGAGATCGGGACGCGGCTTCCCACCGCGCGGCGCACGAGACGCACGCATTCCAACTGTTGCCCTAACATCCCGGCGCTCACATCGAGCGGCTTGAGGCGCTCCCAGTCATGTACGTCGCGGATGGCGTAGTCCGTGAACTCTCGCAGCCCGTCCGGGTTGCCGTGATAGACCGAGGTGGAGCCCCAATCGGTTGCCGCGTGCGCGTTCGACGGCGTGAGCTTGATGAAGTCGAAATCGAAGCGCTGCTGGAAGTCCAGCGCGGCACGCGCCAGGCTCTCGGCCCGCTGATCGTCGCCCGGGAAATGTTGCCACAGGGCCACGGGGATGCGGTCGACTGGCTCCCGCTTCAGCGCGGCGTGCAGGCGTTCGTCCTTTTCCATACAGGCCATCGTTCTCCTGATATCGCGGCAGGCTCAGGAAGCCGCCGCCTGCTCTACCTGGACCCAGCAGCGCCCTGCCGCGGCCACCTGCACCGCGTCCATCACCCACTGCGTGCGCAGGCCATCCTCGAAGGTCGCGCCTTCCTGCGCGACACCGTCCGCGATCACTGTGCAAAGGTGGTCCGCGAGGCGCACGAACGCCCGGGGGGGCGCCCGGTCCTCGAGCCGCGGGGGGAGATCGAGCGCATCGGGCTGTGAGATGTCGTGCCCGCCGGGGTCGTCCGGCTCGAAGAGGAGCAGCCGGTCGTGCCCCTGGAGCTCGAGACTGCCCTGCTCGCAGAGGATCCAGGTCGTCTCGCGGCGGGGGCCCCAGGCAACATTCGAGATGAGGACCTGCGAGCTCGTGCCGGAGCGATGGCGGATAAGCAGCGCCAGCGTGTCGTCGCTCGTCACCGGCAGTGGGCTGCCAGCGGGTCCCGGGCGCTCTTGGATCGCGGCGTACAAGTCGGCGCTCACGGCCTCGATCGGCCCGAACCACCATTCGAGCAGGTCGATCTCGTGCGAGCCGACGGCTCCCAACGCCCCGCCGCCGCGGACGCTGTCCGACCACCAGTCCCATCCTATCCGCGGATCGGCGTGGAAATCGCTAAAATAGGTGAGCACGGCCTGGTAGGGCCGGCCGAGGTGGCCGCCGGCAAGGAGTTCCTTGATCTTTCTGCGGTTCGGGTTGAAGCGCAGCTCGTGGTCGATGGCGTGGACCTTCGCGCTGCGCTCGGCGGCCCGCAGCATGCGCTCTGCCTGCCGGGTGTCGAGGGCCATCGGCTTCTCACAGAGGACGTGGATTCCCCGCTCGAGGGCCTGAACCGCCATGTCCGCGTGCAGGTCGGGCGGGGTCACGATGCTGACCAGATCCGGCGCCTCGGCGTCCAGCATCGCGGCGTAGTCGGTGTAGGAGCGGGGCATGCCGTAGTCGCGCGCCGTCTGCTCGGCGTGTGCGGGCGTACGGCTGCAGATGGCCACAACGCTCGCCCGCGGCGAGGCTTGAAAAGCCGGAATCTGCACCCGGCGGCCAAAACCCGTACCGATGATCGCCACTCGAATCCGTTCCTTCACACCTGTCATCGATCGTCGTTCTCTTTCTTGTCAGACAGATTAGAACTCGGCCTTGGGGTCGAGGATGTCACGCAAGCCGTCTCCCAGGAAATTGATCCCCGCGGCGGTGATCATGATTGCCAGGCCGGGGAAGATCGTGACCCACCCAGCGATGGGAATGTAGGTGCGCCCGTCGGCCAGCATGTTGCCCCAGGTCGGCGTCGGGGGCTGCACGCCAAAACCAAGAAAACTCATCGCCGATTCCAGCAAGACCATCTGTGCGACTTGGAAGGAGGCGATCACGATCACCTGGGCCAGTGTGTTGGGCAGGATATGGCGGAGGAGGATCGCCGGATGGGAAGAGCCTATCGCACGGGCGGCGACGACGAAATCGCGCTCCTTCAGGCTGAGGACCTCCGCCCGTACCGGGCGGGCGTAGATCGGCCAGCTCGTCAGGGCGAAGACGATGATCAGATTCGTCAGATTGGGACCTAAGAGGGCGACGACAACCAGCGCGAGGACCACAAATGGGAAAACGAGCTGCAGATCGACCAGGCGCATGATCAGATCTTCCCACAGCCCTCCGATATAGCCGGCGACCAGCCCCATGGACGTCCCGAGCAGGGCGCCGACGAGGACCGAGCTAAAGCCGACTACGATCGAGACACGGCTGCCGAAGATGAGCCGGCTCAGGATATCGCGTCCCAGGGCGTCAGTGCCGAGAAGATGTAGGCCGATCTGGCTATGGGAGCCGGGCGGTAAGAGCCGCGCGATGAGATCCTGCTTGGTCGGGCTGTACGGTGCGAGGTTGGGCGCGAAGATGGCCGTCGCGACGACAACCAGCAGGATAAGCAGGCCTAGCAGCGGTAGCTTGCGCCGCGCGAGGCGCTGCGCTAGGGTGCGCAGGGATGCTATGCGGCTGTCGCCCCCGCCTCGACGAGGTCCTACTGAGACAGGGCGCGCCTCGCGCGGTTCCATGTGTTCTAGTCCGACCATCGCTCCTACCGCTACCCTCTCTTCGTAATCTTCACGGCGGATGGTCCCTCAATGAATATCCGTTTCAATGGTCCCACGACTACAGGAAAAAGTAAAGAGCCTCCTGGGGCGCTGGCCCGGGCGGCGAACAAGCGCCTCACGCCCGTCTGATGCGCGGATCGAGATAGCCGTAGCACAGATCGACGCAGAAATTGATCAGCACGAACATGGCAGCGGTCACAAGCACGACGCCCTGAACCACCGGATAGTCCCGCTTGGCGAGCGCCACCACGGCTAACGTTCCCAAGCCCGGCCAGGCAAAGACCGCTTCGGTGATGACCGCTCCACTGAGCAGGGTCCCGATCTGCAGGCCAAGGATCGTGATGATCGGAATCAACACGTTCGGAAAGGCGTGGCGCACGATCACCGTGCGTTCTCGCAGTCCTTTGCCCCGCGCCGTCCGGATATAGTCCTCGTTCAGGATCTCGAGGAGGGAAGAACGGGTCACGCGAATGAGCAGACCAAGGATGTAGGTCGAGAGGGTGATGCTGGGCAGGATCAAGTGCGGCAAGGTGCCATAGCCGACCGCCGGGAGGGCGTGCAGGCGCACGGCGAAGAACAGGATCAGCATCAGACCGAGCCAGTAGATCGGCATGGATTGTGCCATCAATGCCACGAAGAGGGCGATCGTGTCAATCCAGCTGTAGCGCTTGAGGGCCGAGAGAAAGCCGATCCCCACGCCGAGCGGCACTCCAAGGGCGGTGGCGCCTAGCGCGAGCAGGATCGTCGCGGGGAGGTGGCTGCGGATCATGTCAGCGACGGGCTCCTTCGAGGCGAGCGAACTACCCAGGTCGCCATGGAGCAGCCGCGCCATGTAGTCGATATACTGCACATACAGCGGTCGGTTCAGGCCGAGGGCCTCTCGGATCGCCTGCACATCGGCTTGAGTTCCATGGCCGCCGAGGAGGAGCAGCGCCGGGTCAGCCGGCACGAGACGCAGCAACAGAAAGACAACAAGGGTCGCGAGGACGAGCAGGAGCAAGGCTTGCAAGAGCCGGAAGGTGATATAGCGCAAACTCATCGACTAGCCAGTCCGCCGGCGCTCATCGGGCGATAAATCCGCCGTCGACAACGAGGGCGGTTCCTGTGACAAATGTGGATTCATCGCTTGCCAGGTACAATACGGCTTGGGCGATATCCTCTGGCCGGCCGAGCCGGCCAACCGGGATCTCCCTGATTACGGCCGCCACGAAAGCGTCCGGATCGGGAGCTGTGCGAATCGAGCGCTGCAGCATCGGCGTATCGGTCGACGCCGGGCAGATGCAGTTGACCCGGACACCTTGGTGGGCATGGTCGAGCGCCATCGCCCGAGCCATGCCGATCAGGCCGGCTTTCGAGGCGCAGTACGCCGTCCCACGATAGTTTCCCACCAGCGCGACCGATGAGGCCGTGAAGATCACCGAGCCACCGCCGGCCGCAATTATGGCCGGGATAGCATACTTGGCGCATAGGAAGGGGCCGCGGAGATTGACAGCAATCACCTCGTCGAACGTCTCCTCCGGCAGGTCCGGCGCGGTCCCGCGCAGCGTGATCCCCGCGTTCGCAAACAGGATGTTGACTTTGCCAAAGCGCTCTAAGCTGGCGGCGACGAGCCTCGTAACCTGAGTGGTCTCCGTTACATCGGTTTGCACGCCAATGGCAGCCCCGCCGGCCTGCTCGATCTCCGCTGCGACCGTCTGGGCTTTGGCGGCGTTCAAATCCCCAATCACGACCTGCGCGCCCTCGGCGGCGAAGAGGCGCGCCGTGGCAGCGCCGATACCCGAGGCACCACCGGTGATGATTGCGACTTTCGCGTCAAGTCGGCCCGCCATGTGTGCGCCCTCCACTGCGCGGCACGTCTTAAAGAAGAACGGCTGCAGCACCGCGATCCGCGACCACCGTTTGCCCGTGGGCAACGCGAGAACACCGAAGAGCCTATCAAACCCGTTGCGTGAGTGCAGCGCGCCAGAAGGGCTGATGTTCTTCGCCTCACGCGGCAGAAGGAGAGGCGGCGCCGAATTGGGATTGGATTGGGGTCGGGCTCACGATGCCCTCCGTAAACCCCTTGCGGTCATACACGATATATGATATACTCACAGCCCAATCAATAATAGTCTATGATATGGCTTTTGTCAACAAGGTTCCGCGACGACGACGGCGCAGGCAGTCGAGTAGGCGCCAAACCGCTGATCCTCCTGACAGACTGAAAAGCGACAGCCCGGAGGCCGTGATGGTTGCTGGAGAAGCGAAAGGCGGCAACAAGGACCGAGCGCTCTCTGCCGGGCACCTGCCGTCGAGCGGCATAAAACGACAAAACCGCGCTACCGCGACAACCCACCTTCGTCTGCTGGCTTCCTCATTATTACGATTACGTTACGCGTGGCCCCCCGTAGGGGTGTGCCTGGTTCGCGCGGTCTGCCCCGTGTGGGTCCCGTCTGGTCCTATGCGAGCACATGCGCCGCGCCCGACGTATCAGCGCCTGGTAGGTGGCTTGCACCACCAGAAGCAACCCACAGAGGAGGAGAGAGACCGCCATGAAGAAGTTGTTATTTGTATTGGTATTCGGCCTCTTTGTTGCTGCCTGCGCGACCCAGCCGTCGCCACCACCTCCTGAGAAGGTCGTCACCCAGGTGGTCGAGAAACAGGTCACGACGGTGGTCGAGAAACAAGTGACGACCGTGGTCGAGAAGCAGGTGCTCGTCACCCCCACGACTCAGCCGCCTGCTCCGGTCGCCCAAGAAGCCACCTATGCCCTCAAGGGCGATCCGGTGACGATGGACCCCCGCAAGCTGACCAATGCCTCGGCCGAAGGCTTCCTCGAGTTGTTCTACGAGCCGCTCGTCAAAGTCGACGAGAGCACCAATGAGGTCGTTCCCTCCCTGGCCGAATCCTGGAGTTGGGTCGATCCGACGACGCTCCAATTCAAACTGAAGCAGGGAATCAAGCACACGAGCGGCAACGAGTTCACCGCCGACGACGTCAAGTGGACTCTCGAAACGACTATCGATCCCGAGTTGGGCCTCTACAAGCGCGTGGTGCTTTCCGAAATCCAGTCCGTCGAAGTCGTTGACAAATACACCGCCAACATCCACACTTCGGCGCCCTCGCGCGCGCTCGTTCGCAACCTGACCTACGTCGCCAATATGGTCGATTCGAAGTGGGCCAAGGAACATGACGACGCGTATCTGGTGACCCACGCCAGCGGCACCGGCCCCTACAAGCTGGTGGAATACGTCCCCGGTCAGTACGCCATCGCCGAACGGCGCAGCGACTACTGGAACCCCAATCGCGAGATCTACCTGAACAAGATCACGCTGCGCGTAATTCCGGAGGACGGTGCGCGGGTCGCCGCCTTGCTCTCAGGGGAGTTCCAGGCCATCGAGAGGGTGCCAGTCGAGATGGTACCGGTCATCTCGAACACGGTCGGCTTCAAGATGATCGATATCCCGTCCGTACGCCCGATCTTCGTCGCTTTCCGCGTCACGAAGCCCCCCTTCGACGATCTCAAGATGCGCCAGGCGGCCATGTACGCCCTGGATTTCAATCTGATCAACAACACGGTCTACAACGGGTTCGGGAAGGTTCTGGCTACGGTCAACCATCCCGAGGTTCCCTGCACACTCACCAGCCTGCAACCCTGGCCCTATGACCCCGACAAGGCCAAGCAACTGCTTGCCGAGGCCGGCTATACAGAGGGGAAGGGGCCGGAGATCACGTTGCTCGGCCCGAACGGTCGCTATCTGAAGGACAAGGAATTCACCGAGGCGGTGGCCGACCAGTTGCAGGCGGTCGGGTTCCAGGTCAAGATCCAACTGGTCGAGGTCGGGGTCTATTTCAAGCAGAGTGCCACCGTGGCCGCCGACGCTCCGGATAACATCTTTGTCGCCTCCTGGGCCAACAACCCGCGCGAGCCCGATTTCACCTTCAGCCCGAACTGGGGCTACACGGAAGGCACAAGCCTGTTCGAGACCGGCTATCGCAATCCCAAGACCGTCGAGCTGGCCAAGCTGGGCAAGGAGACACTCGACACGAAGGAGGCCTGCAAGGACTACGAGGATCTGCAGAAGATCATCTACGACGACATGCCCTGGGGTCCCAAATTCATCTATACGCCCGATCTCATCGGCACAACCGACACGATCGACGGCGTGCAGGTCCGAGCTAACGAGACCTGGAGCCTGATTGGTGCCCGGATCGTGAAATAGCCGGGGCAAGCCGCCGCGTGACACGTGATGGACGCCTTCGCCCATCACGTGTCACATGGCACTAGGGCACGGAGCGCGGGCCGTACAAGTACAAGAAAAAGCGTGATGGAGCGACGTTCATGAACACAGACGAAATCTGTAGCTTCGTCGAGAAGTTCCGCCTGGCCGATGCCTCGTCCTATGCTCGCGAGCAGGCCATCCTGCACATCATCGACACGATCGGGGTGGCACTCGCCGCGAGCTCCGACCCGGCGACGCAGATTGCGTTGCGACAGGTCGAACCAAAGCCGCGCGGCGCGGTTGCGTGGGGCCAGGAGCAGCACTACGCCACGGGCGACGCCGCCTGGGTTAACGGCATCGCCGCCCACGCGTTCGATTTTGACGACACCAGCATGCTTTCGGGTGCGCACCTGAGCGCTGGTATCGTTCCGGCGGTCATCGCCCTCGGGGAGCAGCTTGGCGTGCCGGGCGCCGCGATCCTCGAAGCCTACATCGTCGGCCACGAGGTCGCCGAGAAGGTCGGTGCTACCTTACCCAGCATGGAGAGCTACGCACGCGGCTGGCACGGCACAGCCGTCCACGCCGAGATCGGCAGCGCGGCCGGGGCGGCCAAGCTGCTCGGACTGCAAGGGCCGGCGCTCGCCCAGGCCTTCGGCATCGCCGCCTCGCTGGCCTCCGGCATCCGGCGCAACACAGGGAGTATGACGACGGCGCTGCATAGTGGGAACGCCGCGAGCAACGGCATCATCGCCGCCTCCCTCGCGCGAGATGGGTTCACTGCCAACCCCGCGATCTTCGATGGACCGGCCTCCTTCTTCGATGCCTTTTGTTGGCGAGGCGAGCCAGGGGCACCGATCGCGCTCGTGCCACTGGGCAGGCCGCTGGGCTTCGAGGATCCTGGGGTAGGGATCAAGCCCTATCCCATGGGCAGCCCGCTCTTCTCAGTCGCGGAGGGAATGTTGGCCTGGAAACACGAGCTGGGCTTCCGGCCGGAAGATCTCGTCTCGGTCAAGTGCGCCCTGCACCCGAACGCCTATGAGGTGGAGGGCGTAGCGACGACGCGGGCGCCGCAGAACGCGATGCAGGCCAAATATAGTGTTCCCTACGTGGTCGCAGCCATCAGCGTTTTCGGGGCGCTCGGGCTAGAGCAGTTCAGCGAGACGGCGCTCGCCGACCCGGAGGTGAACCGCATCATTCCGTTGGTGGAGGTGGGGCAGCTTGAGGGTACGAGCTGGACCTCCGGTGTTGGCCAGGAGGTCGAGCCGCCCACCCGGCTCGAGCTCCGGCTGCAAGGGCGTGCCCCCCTCGTCAAGATGGTGAACAAGGTACGGGGCTATCCCGGGGGCGGGCTCTTTACCGTCGAGGAGACCCGGCGCAAGTTTTTCGACTGCGTGCGGCGGATTTGGCCGCGCGACCGTGCTGAGGCCGCGCTGGAGACCCTGTTGGGCATCGAGAAGATCGGGCAGTGGCGCAAAGAGGCCGAGCTGCTCCAACGCGGTTGAGACGCCCGGCGTATGGAGGGAACAGGGGATCCGCGGACGGGCGCCTGAGCATCTGTGCCTGGGCGCCCATTCCTGGTACCTCTTTCTTTCCCTGAACCATGCTCCTGGAGGGTGTTCGCCGGGCCCACGTTCCCTGCCGAATTCCGAACGAGCGACACGCAGAAGTCAACCCAACGGAGGGGGCATGATGAGTTCCGTCGCCACAGCCGTCGCGGAGGAATTGCAGCAGGCGGGGGTCGACCGTGCTTTTGGGCTTCCCGGCGGTGAGGTGCTGTACGTGCTGGAGGAGCTACGACAGCACGGCACCGAGTTTGTCCTCTGCCGCCACGAGGCCAATGCCGGCATCATGGCGGCGGTCTACGGGAAGCTGAAGCGCAGGCCGGGCGTCGTGCTGACCACGCTCGGCCCCGGCGCCGCCAACCTGATGCTGCCGCTCTCCAACAGTCTGCTGGACCGCGAGCCGCTCCTGGCGCTCTCGGCGCAGATACCGGCAAGCTGGCCCACCGCCCACACCCATCAGCGGCTGCCCCTCGTCGACTGCTACCGGCCGGTCACCAAGTTCGCCGCTGCACTCGACAGCCTCACGGCGCGCCGGACCATCCGGCGCGCGATCGAGATCTGCCTGGAGGAGCCGGCCGGGCCGGTCTACCTGACCCTCTCGGCCGAAGAGTCGCGCTCCGCCTCGCATGAGCCCAT
>DOUV01000743.1:0-3410 GCA_003520455.1 Chloroflexota bacterium
CGCACGAAATCGGTGTCGTTTCGACCACCCGGCGGCGCCTCGCACTTGGGCCCCCCAGAGAGACGCAACCGTCACCGGTGCAGCGCGTCTTTGCCCGCCTCAAGCCACGCGAGACAGTGGTGCAGGCGAGCCAGAGCCAGATCGCGCGAGCGAGCCGGGCGCTCGTGCGGCGCGCCGTCCACGAGCGGCAGCGCCTCGAAACGAGGGTTCCGGTGCGGGTTGTGGCGCGGGAACAGAAGCGCCTAAGCCTGGAGTTCGCATCCACCTCGGCCCAGCGCGCCCAGGTCGAGCCCCAACTCGGCAGAGCGACTGTTGCTCACCCACAGGCAGCGTCCGGCGTGAGGATAGGTGCTACCCCAGTGGGGCAGGCAATGGCACCGCCATCGCCGATCGCCATCCAACAGTTGACCGAGCAGGTCGTCCGCGAGATTGACCGGCGGCTTGTGGCTCAACGCGAGCGGATGGGCAAGTCTTGAGGGGGAGCTATGGCCTTGGCTAAGTTGAAAATCACAGTCAAACACACGGGTGACGAGATCGAAGCACTCTTCAACCCGGAAGAATACACCATCAACAAGGACAACAACTTCGCCTCGCAGGCGATCCCAGGTCTGTCCGGGCCGTTGCTGCAGTTTGTCAACGGCAACATGCGGACGTTGGAGATGGAGCTTTTCTTCGACACCTACGATACGCCATCGCTGCCAAAGCAGGATGTCCGCGATCTGACTAACAAAGTCGTCCAGTTGATGGACATCGATTCTGACCTTCACGCGCCGCCGGTGTTGCACATCGCCTGGTCTTCGCTCCAGCTCGATTGCGTGCTGGCACGGGTGAGCCAAAAGTTCACTATGTTCTCGGACGATGGGACGCCAGTCCGAGCCCGGCTGACGGTGACCTTCAACGAGTACAAGAACGCCGAGCGGGAATCCAAAGAGGTGAACCGGCAGACGGCGGATTTCACCAAAGTCCACGTTGTGATCGAAGGAGACACGCTGAGTGGGATCGCGGCGAAATTCTACGATACGCCTCAGACATGGCGGCCCATCGCGATTGCCAACGGGATTGACGACCCTCGCTCGCTGGTCGCCGGGCAGTCGCTGCGGATCCCGTCGCTCCCGTTCACCGACCCCGAGAGCGGGGAGGTCATGAGCTGAGATGGCACGCTATCCACTGTACGCACCGGATTATCGCATCCAGATCAACGGCGAGGATATCCCTGCGATTCTGCGCGCATCGATCATCAGCGTGAACTACCAGGATGGCCTCGAGGGTGCCGACCGGGTGGAGCTCACCGTGGCGAACGAGGCACTTCGCTGGCTCGATCATCCGCTGCTCCAGATCGACAACGGGTTCAAGCTCTTGATCGGGTACGCGCCCGACCCGCTGGAAGAAGTCTTTGTCGGCGAGATCACGGGTGTGGAACCGACCTTTCCAAACGGCGGCATGCCGACGATCAAGGTAATTGCCCACGACTTCTTGCAGCGTCTGACGCACGCCAAGAAGGACCAGGCTTTCCGGATCAGTATCCCATCGATCGGGAATTTCCCGCTGCCGGATGTCGCCGTGGCGGCGATCGTTTCGGCCGAGAATCTGCTGATTCCCTTCCCCGATCCAATCGGCGGCGCGCTCTCGGTGTTGACAACGGTGGCGACCTACGTGGTCGCGCCGCAGGCCGCGCAGAAAGCCGTCCGGGTCCAGGAGAACCAGACCGACTTCGAGTTTCTCTCGCAGATCGCCCGCCAGAACGGCTGGGAGATGTACATCGACCACACGATGGAGCCGCGCGGCTACATTTTGCGCTTCAAATTCCTGATTCAGGACTACTCGCCCAGCGTGACGCTGAAGTGGGGCGCCTCACTGATGGATTTCACCCCCCGGCTGACGAGCGTGGGCGACCTGTTCGGGGTGTCCGCCCGGGTCTGGGTCGACAGCCTCGGGATAGAGTTCGTGATCGTGCTCTCCTGGGATTACGACCGGGCCACCTTCAACCTGATGATCTATCCCAACCTGATTGGCGACATCGACGACATCCTCGGGCCGGCCGCGAAAGGGAAGACCCTCTCTATCAAGCCGGTCGGCTTGTCCCTGGCGCCGCAGAAGATCCTCAGTGAGCTTCTGCCGCGGCTTAACAACCGCCTGACAGGCAGTGGCAGCACCATCGGCAATCCGGCGATCAAAGCCGGGGCCGTGATCGACCTGAAGGGGCTCGGTGAGCAGTTCAGCGGCCTGTACCGGATCACATCTGCGAACCACACGATCGACTCGGGGGGCTACCGGACGAATTTCCAGGTGCGGAAGGAAGTCTGGTTCGGCTCCATCCCGGTCCCGAAGGGCGTGCGCGTTCAGGGACAGCGGATCTGAGGGAGCGACGATCATGGCAAATGAATTTCTCTCGTGGCTGGCAGGCGTCGATACCGAGGAGGAGCACGGGTTCGCCATCGCGCCCGGGATCGTCACCAACAATTTTGATCTCATCGCGGAGGGCAGGATCCAGGTGCGCATCCCCTCCCGCCCTGGGTTGGAGCCGTGGGCGCGGCTGGCGGCGATCGGAGCCGGGTCCAGCCGCGGCTTCCTGTGGGTGCCGCAGCTCGACGACGAGGTGTTGGTCGGCTTTAACCAGGGGGACGAGACCGACGCCTACATCCTCGGGGGCCTCTGGAGCACCCTCGATCGCCCGCCGGTGACGATCCCGACCGACTTCCTGATCAAACGCGTTCTCAAGACAGGCCTGGAAGCCGGCATCGGCCACGAGATCGAGTTCGATGATGCGCTGCAATCCATCACAATCACCAGCAGCACCCGGCAGAAAATCACGATCGACCCGCTCAAGATCGAGATGACCAACCTGGCGGGCACCGTCAAGATCACCCTCGACAACACCCAGCAGGCGATCTCGATCCAGGCGGTAAACAGTATCGAGCTCAAAGCCGCCCAGATCAAGCTCCAGGCCGCCAACATCGACATCGAGGGGGCCGTGGCGACCAACGTGAAGTCCACCGGCGTCTGCAACATCACGGCACCGCTGGTGAAAATCAATTAGCATCTTGGCGATGGAATCCTTAACACACGGGACAAGAATTCGCCACGAAGCACACCGGTTCACGCCAACCAAAAGTATTCGTGCCATTCGTGGAATTCGTGGCACATGCTTCTATTCGGTTCCGGCTTATCCGGGTGAGGAGAGAGGAATGCCTGCCGCTGCACGCATCACTGACCCAAGTGGCCACCCGGGGATGATCGCCGGCCCCGGGGTACCGACCGTCTTGATCGGTGGGCTCCCGGCGGCGGTCTGGGGCGACACCCACACGTGCGCGATGCCGACCCCCGCCGGGCCGCACCCGCCCACGCCGATCGTCAAGGGGAGTGCTACGGTGCTTATCGGCGGGCGGCCCGCCGCCCGCATGGGCGACCTG
>DOUV01000743.1:3434-8292 GCA_003520455.1 Chloroflexota bacterium
GACCTGTCGGGGTGCGGTGCGCCGATCATCATGGGCATGCTGACGGTTCTGATCGGAGGTTGAGCGGGATGAACGACAAAAAGCTCGACCCGGCAAAAGCGTTCTTGGGCGTTGGGTGGGCCTTTCCTCCACGCCTCCAACCAGATCGGATGGTCTCGATGGCCGCGTACGAGGAAGACATCCGGCAGGCAATCTTGATCATTATGGGCACGAATCCGGGCGAGCGCGTGATGCGCCCGGACTTCGGCGCCGGCCTGAACGCCTTCGTCTTCGAGCCGGTGACCACTACCTTGCTGGCGCTGGTCAAAACCCGCGTCCGGGAGGCCCTGATCGATTGGGAACCGCGGATTGACGTGGAAGAGGTGAAGGTGACGACCGACCCGGCCGAGCGCAACCTGTTGCTGATCGAGGTGAGCTACCGGGTAAGAGCGACCAACACGCTGCACAACCTCGTCTACCCATTCTACCTTCAGGAAGGGANNGAGGTCTTCGGCTTTCTCGGCCCAAATGGTGCTGGCAAAACGACAACGATCTCGATGCTGACGACGTTGTTGAAACCCACCGATGGGACCGCCACGGTCGGTGGCTATGACATCGTTCACCAGCAGGACCGCGTGCGCGAGGAGATCGGGATCGTGTTCCAGGAGCCCAGTCTGGACGAGCGCCTGACCGCGGCCGAGAATCTCGAGTTTCACGCGGTCCCCATTCTACCTTCAGGAAGGGACGCCAACGTGATCACACCATCTCGGGTAGAGTTTGACCGACGAGACGCGATCCAGATCGTGGACGATCTGCTGGCGCGGCGAACCGGCTACGTGCCCGCGCAGGACTGGATACCGTCGGCGCGCGGGCCGGATATCGCCCTGGTACAGATCTTCGCACGCTACCTGCAGGCGATCATCCAACGCCTGAACCAGGCGCCGGAAAAGAACAAGCTGGCCTTCCTCGATCTATTGGGGATCCGGCTCATCCCGGCGCAGGCGGCCCGCGCGCCAATCGTCTTTCAGCTCTCGCCCGACGCTCCGGACAGTCGTGCACCTGCCGGAACCCGGCTGGCCGCGCCACCACCGCCCGACAGCGCCCGGCAGGTCGTCTTCGAGACCGAGCGCTCCACCGGGCTCTCGGCGACCACACTCCAGCAGGTGGTCAGCCTCTGGCCGGGACGCGATCAATACATCGATCACAGTAAGGCCTTCCTGGCCGGCGAGAGCTTCCAGCTCTTCAAGAAGCGCCTGCTGCAGGACACACCGCACACCCTCTACCTGGCCCACGACAGCCTGCTGGCGCTCGCCGGCGAGAGCCGCCTCGACGTCGAGTTCGAGCTCACGACGACCAGCTCCGAGCTGCTCGACGTGATCTGGGAATACTGGGATGGTAAGGTGTGGCGGGGCTTCAAAGCCATGCACCCGACCTGTCTGGAAGCTGGTGAGGAGAGGTTGGACAGCACGGGTGGCCTCACGCGCAGCGGCCGGTTCCGGCTGGAGACCGACTGCGCCGAGACGGCCAAAACTACGGTGAACGGCGTCGAGGCCTTCTGGATTCGTGGACGGCTGGACGAACCGCTCCCACCGGATCCGGCGCAGATTCTACCCGAGGTCGAAACGATCAAGATCAGCAGCGAGATCGCGCGCCCGCTCATGCTCTCCTGGCTGGTGCAATCGGAGGCAGTGTCGGCTGGAACCGCCGGGTACGACGTCAGGGTCAAAGTGGAGGACGAGGCCGGCCTTCCTCTGGAGGGCATCCTCGTTGAACTGCTGAGCCCGCCAACCACGATTGAGTCGGATGAAACCGACGCGAACGGCGAGGTCCAGTTCGACTCCGTCCCGTACGACACCGAGACGAAGACGGTCACGGTCTCGTGGAACGGAATCAGGGGCTCGCAAGAGTTCGTGCTGAGCAACACGAGCCTGGTCCAAGAGATCACGTTTACCCTGAAGGTCGAGGGGCTGCGACCGGACAAGGCTTTCTCCGACGGCAGCAATCTCGATGTCACCAGGCCGTTTTATCCCCTTGGCCTGCAACCGCAACCGGGCTCGGCCTTCTACTTCAACAACGAGGAGCTTTTCGGGAAGCCGGGGGCCAACTTCAAGATCTACTTGCAGAAAACCTCGACGCCGCAGGATCAAGCGGATGTGACCAGCACACCGGCCGCCACTGTTCCGGCGGCGCCGGCTGAGGGGGGCGCGGTGCTGGTGGCTGCCACCCCTCAAACAACGATCAAGACGCCCCTGAGGCACACACTCAGTTGGGAGTATTGGAACGGCGACGAGTGGATCCCGCTGCGCCGCCACTCCAATGATCCCAGCAAGCCCAACGAGAAATCGGCTGAAGATTTCAGTGCAACGGGCTCGATCGAGCTCATAGTTCCCGAGGACATGGCGCCAACCACGGTGAACGACCAGGAAGGGCTGTGGATGCGGGTTCGCTTGATCAGCGGCGGCTTCGGCTTCACGCAGACGGTCACATGGCGAGATGGGACCACGACAAACGAGTTTACCTACGTCATCCCGCAGCCCCCGGCGGTCTCCGACTTCCGCCTCGGCTACACCTGGCAGTACGGGCCCTTCCACCCGGAGCGGGTCTTCGCGTACAACGACTTCCAGTACGAAGACCGAACTGAGGAGGTCAAGTGGCCCGGCCCGGTGTTCCAGCCCTACAAGCCGGTGAGCGATATCACCCCGGCCCTCTATCTTGGCTTCGACAAAACGCTGCCGGTCGACCGCATCGGCATCTACGTTGACATCGAGGAAGACCGCGACGAGACCCAGGGCCCGGCCCTCGTCTGGGAGTACTGGGACGGCTCCTCATGGCAGGACCTTTTCGTCGAGGACGAGACCCGCGACCTGCGGATCCCTGGTCTGCTCGCCCTCATCGGCCCGCAAGACAGCGAGGCGCTGGCCCGCTTCGGCACGTCCCTGTTCTGGCTGCGCGGGCGGCTCAAGGAGGATGGGCCGCCGGGCGAGCCGACCGTCAACGGGATTTTCCCCAACGCGGTCTGGGCCGTGCAGCGCGAGACGATCGTGGACGAACCCATGGGGCTAAGCACCGGCCAACCAGACCAGGTCTTTCTCTTTCGCCAGATCCCGGTCTTGGAGGGAGAACGGATCGAGGTTCGCGAGGTAGCCGGGCGGCGGGCCAACGTGGAGTGGCGCATCATCGCGATGGAGGTCTTGGGCCCGGATCGCCGGGTCATTCAGGAGCTCGAGGAGATGTTGGGCCGCGAAGGGCCGCAGATCGACATCGAGAAGGGCGACCTCCACCTCCGGCGCGACCGCAACAAGAAGGTGACCGAGGTCTGGGTGCACTGGCACGCGCAGAAGCACCTCTTCTTCTCCGGGCCGAACGACCGGCACTACCTGGTGGAACGAGCCCGAGGACGGCTGCTCTTCGGCAACGGCGAGCAGGGGAAGATACCGCCCGCGGGGGCGGCCATTCAGGCCCGCCTGTATCGAAGTGGGGGCGGCTCGGCCGGCAACGTGAAGGCCAACACCATCACCCAGATCCTGAGTGCCGCGCCCGGGGTCGCGGGGGTCTTCAATCCGAGACCGGCCGAGGGCGGGGCCGACGCGGAGACACTGGAGGCCCTGAGTCTCCGCGGACCGCAGACCCTGCGCCATCGCGGGCGGGCCTTGTTGCCCGCAGATTACGAGACCATGGCCAAAGAGGCCTCACCGGCCGTGGGTTTCGCCCGCACCATCCCAACGCAGAATTCGAGCGGGGACCAGGTGCCGGGCTGGGTGACACTCCTGATCATCCCTGAGAGTGAGGAACCCCTCCCGTGGCCGTCTTTCGGGCTGCGCGAGCAGGTGCGAGAATACATCGAGGAACGCGCCCCGGCGTCCGTTGCCGCCGCCACCCACATCTACGTTACGGGGCCAGACTATTTGCCGGTTGATATCCAGGCCACGATCGCGGTGCTCGACCCGTCTGAGGCCGGGGCGGTCGAGCAGCGCGCGCGTGCAGCGCTCGAACAGTTCCTCCACCCGCTGCGCGGCGGCCCCCAGGGGCGTGGCTGGGAGTTGGGCCGCGACGTCCTGCTCTCGGACGTCGCCTCGGTCCTCGAGCGAGTCGAGGGAGTTGACTATGTGCAAGAACTGGCCCTGCTCTTGAACGGCGGGTTGCAAGGCGAGCGGGTCAAGGTCGCCGCCGATCGCATCGTCGTTGCCGGGACGATCCGATTGAAATTGGTCGCCGGTGAGAGGTTCCGCCAATGAGCAACGCACGGACCAGGCAGCGCCGTCGGCAGGTGCTACCGAGCATCCAGTGCCAGCCGGCGCCGGCTCCATCCAGGGAGAACGCCAGCGGGCCTGCGCTGCACGGATCGGCCCCGACTCCGTCTCTGCTTCGCTCGGCCAGCTTCCTCTCCGCTCAGCGCATTGGAATGGTCCGGGGACTGCAGGCCACCTACGGCAACCGCTTTGTCCAACAGCTGATCGCGCCGTCCGCCAACGCTGCGCCGGATCGCCGTGAGGACGGATTCCAGGTTGCCGCCGTCTCGCCAGACGTCCGGAGTCCTGGCGGTGGCCAGCCCCTGGAGACCGGCATCCGGGCGTTCATGGAAGAACGCTTCGGCGAGGACTTCAGTGATGTCAGAGTACACGCGGATTCGAAGGCTGATGGAGCGGCGGAGAGTCTGAACGCGCAGGCATTCACGACGGGGAGAGATATCTACTTCGGCGCGAACCACTATCAACCATTGACCAGCACCGGCCGGGGGCTGGTGGCCCATGAGCTTGCCCACGTGGTCCAACAGAAGAGCGGCGCCCGCGCTTCGGGAGTCAGCAGGGTCGACGATCCACATGAACGCGCGGCGGAGCAGGCAGCGGGCGACATTGCGCGTGGTCGCCGGCCCTCGCCC
>DOUV01000755.1 GCA_003520455.1 Chloroflexota bacterium
AGCACCTCGGCCAGCACCCGGTCGATCCCCACCTGGCGCGCAATCGCTTCGGCCGTTCGGCGATTGTCGCCGGTGATCATCAGCACCTCCAGCCCGAGCCGGTGCAATCGCCGGATGGCCTCGGCCGAGTGCTCCTTGAGTGTGTCGGCGACGGCGATGAGGCCAACGGCCGCCGGCGGCTGGCCGTCAACGGTCGACGCGGCCACGAACATCACCGTCTTGCCGTCCGCCTCCAACGCCTCGGCCTGCGGCAGCAAGGCATCGATGTCCACTCTCCGCTCGCTCATCAGCTTGCGGTTGCCCAGCAGGATCTCCCGGCCCTGGTACCGGGCCTCGACGCCGTGGCCGGGGATGGCCTGGAAGGCCTCGGCCGCGGGAATCTCGACCCCGCGCGCCTGGGCCTCGCCCACGATGGCCTCACCCAGCGGGTGCTCGCTGTTCTTCTCGGCAATCGCCGCCAGGCGGAGTAAGTGAGCAGTCTTCGGTGACCGCTCTTCAGTCGCACTGATCACTGATGACTGCTCACTGATCACTACGTCAGTGACCGACGGCTCGCCTTTCGTCAGCGTGCCCGTCTTGTCGAAGATGATGGTCTGCAGCCTGGTCGTGGCTTCGATGGCGTCGGCGCCTTTGAAGAGCACGCCGTGCTCGGCGCCCTTGCCGGTGCCAGCCATCATCGCGCTGGGCGTGGCCATGCCCACCGCGCAGGGGCAGGAGATCACCAACACCGCGATGCTCAGCAGCAGGCTGAAGCCGAACATCCCGATCTCGCCCAGGGTGTAGGGGGTCAGCAGAAAGCTGGAGTTCGGATCGAAGAACAGCTCGTAGCCGGCGAAGAACCAGAACAGGAAGACCGCGAGCGCCAGGAGGTAGACCGTGCCGATGAACCGCCCGGCCACCAGGTCGGCCAGCTTTTGGATAGGGGCCTTGGAGAGCTGGGCGTCCTCCACCAGCTTGATGATCTGGGCCAGGGCGGTCTCGGCGCCGACCCGGGTCGCCCGGAACGTGAAGGCGCCGGTCTTGTTCATCGTGCCGCCGATGACCTCGTCACCGGCCTGCTTCTCCACCGGCATCGACTCGCCGGTCAGCATCGACTCGTCCACCGCCGAGTAGCCCTCAACCACGATACCATCCACGGCGATGCGCTCCCCCGGCCGGACCAGCACCCGGTCGCCGGCCAGCACCTCGTCGGCCGGCAGTTCCAGTTCCTGGCCGTTGCGGATGACCCGGGCGACCTTAGGCTGCAGGCTCATCAGCTTGCGGATGGCCTCGGAGGTCCGGCCGCGCGTCAGAGCCTCCAGCCAGCGGCCGAGGATGATGAAGGCGGTCAGCAGAGCGGCCGCCTCGTAGAAGGTGGCCCGCTCGCCGCCCAGCCCGGCGTCCGGCCAGAAGGTGTTGACGACCGCGATCAGGTAGGCCGCGCCGATGCCCGAGGCGTACAACAGGTTCATGTCGCGCACGCCGTGCCGCAGGCCGCGCCAGGCACTGATGAAGAACTGCGCGCCGGGCCCCAGGACGATTGGGGTGGTGATCAGAAAGAGCACCACGCGGTTCGCCAGGAAGGCCGGCACGAAGCGCGGCAGGATCCAGTATTCCTGGAAGGTGCCGAGCATGACGATCAGCGCCAGTGGCCAGGCGACCAGCATCCAGAGGCTCTGGCGGCGGATCTCGCGCTGGCGGGCTTCGCGCTCGCGATCCAGCGCCTCGGCGCCGGTCTGGGTCTCGGTGACCTCGTAGCCCAGGTCGCGGATCACTTGCTTGATCTGGGCCGGCCCGGCCAGGCCGGGGTAGTAAACCACCCGCGCCGTGCCGGCCGCCAGGTTGACCGTGACCTGGTCAACCCCCGGCAGGCCACCCACGGCGGCCTCGATATTGGCCACGCACGAGGCGCAGGTCATCCCGCCGACCTTGAGCAGGAGTTCCTGGGTAACCACCCCGTAGCCGACCGCGGTGACCGTCCGCACCATGTCGGGCAGTCCAACCCGCGCCGGGTCGTAGCGGACCACCGCCCGGCCGGCGGGGACGTTGACATCCACTTGGCTGATCCCCGGCAGGCCCGTCAGCGCCCCCTGGATGGTGGACGCGCACGAGGCGCAGGTCATGCCGGTAATCGGCAGCACGATGTCGTGGGTTGTCATGATCGGTCTCCTTTGTCCAGACTGTAAACGTGGGGGCGGAGGGGGTGTGCGCGCGGTAGTGCCGCGCGCACATCCCCTGACCTCCAGATTATTGTGACCGGTATAGGGTGCGGGCGGCAGCGCCAAACGGCGTGATCGCGGGCGGGCCGAAGCGCCTGCTGCCCGACAGGCCGAATGGCGGGGCCCACACTCACTCCGCCACCAGTTTGCCCCGCAGCATCCCCATCTGGCACTGGAAGGTGTACTCGCCCGGCTGCCCGGGCGTGAACTCGACGGCGACCGTCTCGCCCTCGGGCAGTTGGGCGCTCTTGTTGAAGTCCGGGAAGAGCACCATCTCTGAGCACGAGGAGGTCTCCTGGCGGTTGAAGTTCAGGCGCACCGGCCGACCGGCCTTGACGACCAGGACATCCGGGGTGTAGCCGCCCTTGACGACCACCAGGGCTTCCTGAACGCCCTCCGCACTGGTCGCCAGGCGCACACCGGCTTTCTCCGAGAAGAAGTACCAGAGGATGAGGGCGGCCAGGGCCAGTCCTCCGACGGTCACGAGAATCTCTGTTACTGTCATAGCGATCTCCTTTCCAGGTGCGACGCACCTGAGCGTTCTTACGCTTTTACTGACGGCTCGAAGCGGCGCAGCCGGTTGGCGTTGCTGACCACGGTCACCGAGCTGAAGGCCATCGCCGCGCCGGCGATGAGGGGGCTCAAGAGGAGGCCGAAGAAGGGATACAGTACCCCCGCCGCCACCGGAATCCCCAGCGAGTTGTAGATGAAGGCACCGAAGAGGTTCTGCTTGATGTTGCGCATGGTGGCCTTGCTCACCTCGATGGCCGTCACCACACTGAGCAGGCTGCCGCGGATCATCGTGATGTCGGCGGCCTCCATGGCCACGTCGGTGCCCGTGCCGATGGCGAAGCCGACGTCGGCCTGGGCCAGGGCCGGGGCGTCGTTGATGCCATCACCGACCATCCCGACGACCTTACCTTCTGCCTGCAGGAGGTGCACGTGGTGAGCCTTGTCTTCAGGCAGCACCTCTGCCATGACCCGCTCGATACCCACCTGCCGGGCGATGGCGTTGGCCGTGCGCTGGTTGTCGCCGGTGATCATGACCACCTCCAGGCCCAGTCGATGCAGCCGCTGGATGGCTTCCACCGAGTCGTCCTTCACCGTGTCGGCCACCGCGACGACGCCGGCAGCCTCGCCGTCCACGGCCACGTACATCGGCGTCTTGCCCTCGTCCGAGAGCCGGGTCGCGGCGTCGCTCAGCCCGGCGACGCCGATGCCCTCGCGCTGCATCATCTTCAGGTTGCCCAGTACCACACGGCGCCGGGCCACCTCGGCTTCCACCCCGTGACCCGGTACGGCGTTGAAGGCCTGGGGGTCGGGAATGGTCAGGGCTCTGGCCTGTGCCCCCTCAAGAATGGCCTCGCCGAGGGGGTGCTCCGAGCCCTTTTCGACCGCCGCCGCGAGCCGCAGCAGTTCATCGGCGCTCAGTGCGAAATTGGGTGCCAGAACCACGTCCGTCAGTTCCGGCCGGCCCTTGGTGATCGTGCCCGTCTTGTCCAGCACGATGGCCTCCAGCTTGTGGGCCGTCTCCAGAGCCTCACCGCTGCGGATCAGGATGCCGTTCTCGGCGCCCTTGCCGATGCCCACCATCAGGCTCATGGGCGTCGCCAGGCCCAGGGCGCAAGGGCAGGCGATGATCAACACGGTCACCGCGGTGACCAGCGCGAAGAGGTGCGCCGGCTGCGGCCCGAAATCAAACCAGACCACGAAGGTCAGCACTGCGATGACCATGACGATCGGCACGAAGTAGCCTGACACCACGTCGGCCAGCCGCGCGATGGGCGCCTTGGAGCCCTGAGCCTCCTGCACCAGGCGCACGATCTGCGCCAGGGCCGTGTCCTTGCCGACCCTGGTCGCCCGGAACCGGAAGGCGCCGGTCTTGTTGATCGTCGCGCCGATGACCTCGGCACCGGGCCGCTTCTCCACCGGAAGGCTCTCGCCGGTGATCATGCTCTCGTCCACGGCCGAGCTGCCCTCGACGACCACACCGTCCACCGGCACCTTCTCGCCGGGGCGCACCAGCACGAGGTCGCCGACCAGCACCTCGTCGACCGGGATGTCCAACTCCTGGCCGTCGCGCACGACGCGGGCCGTCTTGGCCTGCAGGCCCATCAGTTTCTTGATCGCCTCGCTGGTGCGCCCCTTGGCCCGTAGCTCCAGCGCCTGGCCGAGCACCACCAGGGCGATGACCACCGCCACTACGTCGAAGAAGGGCTCGTTGGTGCCCTCGGGGAAGAGGGTCGGGAAGGCCACGGTTACGACGGAGTAGACCCAGGCCGCGGTCGTGCCCAGCCCAATGAGGGTGTTCATGTCGGCCGAGCGATGTTTGAAGGCGCCCCAGGCGCGGGTGATGAAGTGACCGCCGGACCACAGCAGCACCGGGAGCGTGAGCAGCCCGTCGATGGCCCAGATCAGCCGCAGGCTGCCGGCCGGCAGGTCGCGGAGGATCGGGACGAACTGGGGGTAGGCCGTCAGCAGCACCGGGATCGAGATGATGGCCGCGAACCAGAATTTGCGCATGAGCGTGCGCTCCTCCCGCTCGCGTTCCTGGGTCTCCCGGTCCACCGTCGAGTCGCCGGGGGCCGTGCTGGCCGCTTTCACATTTACTTGATCTTCTACCATCAGAAAAGCTCCTCTTGATCATTCGTAGAGATTGCGAAAGAAGTAGCGTGATGCGTGATGCGTGATGCGTGAGCGATTCTGTTACGCATCACCATATTGCGCTTCCCATTCTAGCCGCGGGGAGGCCGGGGATGAAGAGCGATTCGGCTCGGCGGCATCCCCGCCAAATGGCCCGAGCCATCGGTCGGGCGACTCGACTGTCTCGATGATGCATCTGGCCTGCAGGCACCGCTGCAGCTATACTAGAGACGTAGCTGTAGCAGCAGTAACCGTTCGGCGGGTGCTCCCAGGCTCCTTCCCTACGGAGGCGTGATGCGTGGGACGTGATGCGTGATACGTGATGCGTGACGGAATCGTTCACGCATCAGGTTGATACTCCCCTGAACGGTTACCCGTAGCCTTCTCGTATGATAACTTCTCGGAAAGAGAGAGTGGAGATGGCATCCATTCGTGTGGTGTTGGCCGATGACCACGCCGTCGTGCGCCAGGGTATTCGCGACTTCCTCGAAGAGGCCGGCGACATCGAGGTTGTGGCCGAGGCGAGCGACGGCGAGGAGGCCAAAGCCCTCGTTCGCCGGCATCAGCCCGATGTCGCGATCCTCGACGTCCGGATGCCGGAGGCGACCGGGATCGAGGTCACCCGCTGGGTGCGCCAGGAGTCGCCGGCCATCGGTGTGCTGATCCTCACCGCATACGACGACGACCCCTTCGTACTGGCAGCCCTGCAGGCGGGCGCCAACGGCTACGTCCTCAAGACGGCCGAGGCCGACGAGATTATCGCCGCGGTGCGCGCGATCCACACAGGCCAGTCGGCCCTCGACCCGGTCATTACGCAGAAACTGATGACCTACCTGGCCGGGGGACTCCCGCCAGGCCCGGTCGAGCCGTTGACCGGGCGCGAACTCGAAGTACTGGAGTTGGCCGCCCGGGGCCTGACCAACCGTGGCATCGGCCGCGCCCTTGGGATCAGCGACCGCACTGTCCAGGGCCACCTGGCCAACATCTACGCCAAGCTCCAGGTCGGAAGCCGGACCGAAGCGGTGACGAAAGCCTTGCAACTCGGCCTGATCCAGTTGCCGGAGGATTCGTCGTGAGCCAGCGCCACCACGCGCTCAGCCTGCGCTCGCTGCGTGTGCAGATTCTCCTCTGGACGATTCTCCCGCTCACGATCCTGCTGATCGCCTTCTCCCTGACCGGGATTCGCAGCCACCAGCGTTCGATGCGGGCTGTCACGGCCGAGCACAATAGCGGCATAGTGCTCGCGCTGGCTTCAGCCATCTCGGCCTCCCTAGACCGGTACACCGTGAGTATTGAAGTCCTGGCTGGTTCAGAGCGACTGCACCGCGGTGATGAGGGTGCCGTTCAGGCCGCGCTGACCGATGCCGGCCAGATTCTGGGGATCGCGTCGTTGCTCGCTGTGGACCCAAGCGGGGAGATCGTCGCGGCTGTGCCGCCGCGACCCGACTGGACAGCAGAAGCCATTCGCTCAATGCAGGCGCTTCCGGCCGGCACCCACGAACCGCTCGTCTCCGCGACGAGCGACGGGCGGACCGTGTTCTGGGCCGTCCCGGTGCCAGGGCGGGCCCTCTGGCTCCTGGGGGACCTGCCACTGGACGAACTGGCGCTGGGGCGAATGCTAAGCATCGGGCATCTGGGCACGACCGCCAGCGCGGTGCTGGTTGATCGAGCGGGACGCGCACTCTTCACGACCGGTCCCTTGCCGGCGAGCGCCGACTGGCAACGCTGGCCTGGCGTCTCCCAGGCATTGGCCGGGGAGAACGGCGTGCTCTTTGTGAATGGGGCGGGGACAGAGAATGTTGTCGCCTACGCTCCCATTCCCAGAGCGGGATGGGCACTGGTGATCCGTGAACCATGGGAGTCCCTGACGGCTCCGCTGCTGCGGTTTAACTGGGCGGTGCCGTTCGTCCTCGTGGCAGCCGCGGTCGCCTCGCTGCTCACGCTGTTTTTCGGCTTACGCTATGTAGTGCGGCCCCTGCATCTGCTGGGGCTCCGGGCCGACCGTATTGGCGCGGGCGATTTCGACGCAGCGGCAGAACCGGTCGGTGGCGTGACGGAAATCGAAGACCTGCGGCGAACGTTAGACCGTATGGCACGCCAGATCCAACACGACCAGCGGGCGCTGCAAGAGTACCTGGGTGCGGTCACGCGAGCGCAAGAGGAGGAACGTGTTCGCCTGGCCCGCGAGCTGCACGACGAGACGGTCCAAACGCTCATCGCCCTCAGCCAGCGGGCGCAAATGGCACAACGCACCCTGGCGCGCGACCCGGCGAGGGCAACCGAACGGCTGGGAGAATTGCGCGCCATGCTCGGCGAGGCGATCGAGGAAGTGCGCCGTTTCAGCCGGGCGTTGCGGCCACACTATCTGGAGGAGCTGGGACTGGCACCTTCGCTGGAGATGCTCGCGCGCGAGGCAGGGGCGCGCTTTCACCTCACGGGCGCTCCGCGCCGCCTATCGCCCGATCAAGAATTGGCACTCTACCGCATCGCCCAGGAGGCGCTCAACAATGCCCACCGTCACGCCCAGGCGCAGGAAGTCGAGGTCAAAGTCACGTTCACCGAAATCGCCGCGGTGCTTCAGATCGCCGACAACGGGGTTGGTTTCGAGGTCCCCGGCCGGCCGGCGGATCTGACGCGTGCCGGTCACTTCGGACTGATGGGCATGCGGGAGCGCACTCAGGCGATCGGCGGCGAGTTGACTGTTTCCTCGATGCCGGGACGGGGAACGGTCGTTACGGTGGCTGTGGATGGGAGCCGTGGCGGGACGCCCGACCAGTCGAAGAGCGGCGAGGAGGATCTTGATTCCTGCTGATTGGCGCTCACAGCATCAACCCCGATGACCTGGCCGAAAGCATCAGCCGGTGTACGACTGCCGGAGTCAAGTCACGGTGCCTCGAATTCGTCTAGAGCGCCGGTCAAGGAGTCAGACTTCCGAAGTCTCGGAAGACTTCGGAAGTCTGACTCCTTGACCGGCGCTCTAGTCTACCGTGTGATCGCGATCTCCGCCAGCATGACGGTGTGGTCCGGTGAGGATGGGAAGAGAAGAGATCGGAGATAGGGTGACAAGGCGAGGGTTCTCTTCACTTGCCCTCCGTGTCCACCTGGCTTGCCTCCAGAACTTCCACAGACCTGAGTTCGATCAGGGCACCACGATCGCCGCCAGGGAGCGGCTGCAGCGTCGTCGGATCGTAGACGCTCAGTGCGAGCGTGTAGGAACCGGCGGGCGTCGCCGGCGGCACAAACAGACCCAGGCGCATCGCAGACGCCAGGTCGCGGTCCATTTGCGCCACCTTCTCGCCGGTCGCACTCAGCAAACGGACCGATACTTTGAGCGGCGTCTCGCCCGTGGTGTCCCAGGCCAGTTCGATCGGGACGACGTTGCCCGCCTGGACTGCCGCCACTGTTGTGATACTGCTCAGCGCAGCGCCACCGAAGCGGTGCGGGCCCGGCGTTGTCGTCATCGGCTCCTCCGGCCGGCCCCAGATCTCCAGGAACTCGCTATCGAACCAGCCGTCGTAGGCGGGGTAGTAGTCCGCGTCTAACCAGGCCAGCGCAGCCGGATCTCGAGCCACGCCGCGATGAAGCAAGACGAAGACGGTGGGGTCGTCGGGGCGCGCCGCATCGAGGAGCATCACGCGCTGCGGAGCCAGGTCAAGGAGACCCAGTGTGAGCGCCTGATCCTCCCGGCCAAGCAGGAGCGTTTGCCCGCGGAGCCAGGCGCGCAGGGCATCACCGAGGGGCCGCAGGCCCTCTGGTGCTCTCGGGAGGTAGGGCGGGCCAACGACACGGCGCCAGAGGGTTGCCGTCTCCCCATCCGGGAAGGGGTACCGTTTCACCGGTGTGAAAAGCAGGGGGAAGATCCCGTCGGGGTTCTGGTAAACCTCCGTCAGGGCGCGCAAGCCGGGATGATCCACATCGTGGTTGTCGCCATCTTTGGTTAGGACCCACTCGCTCCGCACGGTCTTGACCCACGCATCTTGATTCTCTCTCTCCGTCAGCGTGATCAGGTCGATCTCGGGATACCGCTCCAGAATCAAATAGTTGAATGAGCCGCGGTGCACCTCGATTGAGTTGACCAACATGCCGAAGATACGGCGCGGGCCGTTGGCCGGATCGTGGCTCGCCCGGATGGTCTCGAGCACGTCCGGCTGAATCCAGTAGCTCGGATCGGTGGCGCCACTGGCCGGGCGTACCACGAATTCCCCCCTGGCCCAGAGCGCGGCGGTCCGCTGGTGAAGGGCGCCCAGTTGATCAAAGGTAAAGAGAGCCCACTGAGCTGCCAACACCATCACCCACACCACGCCAAGAGCAACCGCGGGTCGCCGAGGGTAGTGCCGCAGGCTATCCGCAGCGAGGATCGCCAGGATCGGGAGAATCGGGACCAGATTGCGTTCACCATCCTGTGAGGCAAAAGCCGTAAAAATATAGGTCGACAGGAGGCTTCCCCACAGCAACCACGCGCCGACGCGGGCCGAACGCCAACCGCGCCGGCGGCGCAGCCAGGGCAACAGCGCCGCCGGCAACAGCAGGATGCTGGCGAGTGGACCGAAGTGGTGCGTGACCAGGTACTGAGGATTGCGAGTGTAGTTGGTGAGGCGCCCCAGGCTGAAGGCACGATAATTCCCACCGTAGGTCCCATAGGTGGAGTCCAACAGGGGCCCCAGGAAGTCGATCCGGGCCACGTACCAGACACTCGCGATGGTCATACCGAGAAACGCGCCGGCCCAAAAGTTGGTCAGGGGCCGGCGCGGGCGCATCAGCGCGTAGAACGCCGGGATGAGCAGCACGACCCAGACGACGAAGAGTGCATCGCCCAAGGGGAGCGTCAGTGCACGTTGCCGGTTGGGCAGGTACCAGAGCGCCGTCAGTACCAGAGCCCCGGTCAGGGCGAACAGCAACACCCGCCACTGGACGCGCGGGTGGCGAACTGCCTCCAATTGCTCGCGGAAGAGCCCGGCCTGGCAGAAGACGACGAGTGATGGGAGAACAGTATAGATCGGCACCGACCACTTGACCAGCAACCCCGCGCCGATGCTCATCCCCCAGAGCATTGTCCACCCCCGGCGTGCGAAGCCCTGGCTCAAGAGCAGCGCCAATAGAATGAGCAAGACAGCCGCCGTCTGGAAGTTTTCCAGGTAGAAGAGGCGCGTCATTGCGGCGGTCATCGGGAAAAGTCCTGTCAGCAGCACGGCCATGACCGCGGCGCGCTCGTCGATAGTCCGTCGGCCAAAGGCGAAGGTCAGGCCGAGACTGACGACCAGCAGGGCCACATTCACCAGTTGGGCGGCATCCATGCTGCGGCCCAGTAGCCGGTAGGGGATCTGCGCGGCTATGTAGAACGCAGGCGGACGGTAGCCGTGGTAGGTCAGCGCCTCGAAGAGCGTCTGGGGCGTCACACGTTGGAGGATCTCGACGTACTGCAGCGCTCGAGTCAGGTGGCCGCCCGCATCGCGCCCAACAAGAACGACGTTGCGCCGAATCCAGTACAGGTTTCCCCACAGGTTGAAGAGTACGATCAGGAGCAGGCTGCCATAAACGAGTACCGCGCTGCGGTTGATCGCCAGGCGACGTTCTTCGGAGTGCGTGCTCGTCAGTTCAACCGGCGCACTCATTCGGGAATCCATGATCGCGATCGGTTCCGCCTCGCCAGGCTTGCCACACTGGGAGGGTGGTGGCGCTAGAATTCCGCCAGAATGCGGCGGCGGTAAAGCCACTGCTTGAATTTGAGATAGAGGAGGAAGAGAGCCATCTGCCAGCTTGTCTTGAAGGCCTTTAGCTTGGTCGCCCCGCCGCTGCGCTCACGGTGGGTGATCCGCACCTCGCCGGTGCGGAAACTGAGTGTTTGGGCCCGAATGTGGAACTCGGTCGGTGTGGGATAGCCCATTGCCTCACCGCCGAGCACTCGCACGACCTCGCCTTTGAAGAGCTTGAGCGCGCAGTTGGTATCGCGCAGGTTCAGACCGAAGAGCAGGCGAATGAGGCGGTTGAGTCCGCGGTCGGCGAGAACGTGAACGGCGCCGGCCCGCTTCGAATGGCGGTAGCCGGTGACGAGATCGAAGCCGCCGCGTTCCATCTCCTCGTAGAGAGCCTGCCATTCGCCGGCATCGAACTGGCCGTCGCTGTCGATGGTCAACACGAAGCGGCCGCGCGAGGCCCGGATGGCGCTGCGCAGCGCCCGCCCGTAGCCGCCGTTGACGGCGTGCGAGACGACGACCAGGTTGGGAAACTCAGCCTGCAAGCGTGTCAGAATCTCGCCGGTCCGGTCGGTTGAGCCGTCGTTGCCGATGACGATCTCACCCGTCACATCGGTCTCCGCGAGTACGCGTTCCCAATCGCGCACGACCTGGCCGATGGATTCTTCCTCGTTGTACGCAGGCGCGCAGATGGACAAGAAGATGTCAGTTTCGCTCATTGCGTTCTTCGGCTCGCATCAGAAACACTTCTTGCATGGAGGATGGAGATGGACCGCCGGTGTGCGGCTCGAAGACGACGTACAAGGGCCATCAATTGCCAGTCTCCAATAGCGAATCTCTGGCCGAATGGCTCAGCTACGAGCCACGAGAAAGACGCCGAGCATGATAACCACGACACCCGCCACCCGGACTGGGGTGACCGCCTCCTGGAAAAAGATTCTGGCCAGGACGAGGGTCAAGATGTAGCCGATGCTGACCATCGGGTAGGCGTAGCTCACCTCGACGCGCGAGAGCACCACCAGCCACAGCCCAACGCTGAGCACGTA
Source organism: Chloroflexota bacterium (assembly GCA_003520455.1). Next base: position 11,581 of record DOUV01000755.1, read on the forward strand.
ACAGGCCAGACCGGCCAGCACCCACGGATTCAGCGCGACCTGGGGCAGCATGACGACCAGGTTGGCCGGATCAATCTCGAATGTGCCTAACGCCCGCATGCCCTGGCGGAGAAAGAGTTGAGCCGCTGCGTTCAGAGCAACACCGGAGAAAATGAGCGGCAGGTAGTTTGTCATCGGTATCTCTCACAGGCCCCAGGCCGCCTGGAGCCCTTTCTCGATCACCTTGGTGATCTCGGCGGTCATGGTGAACCAGGTGAAGAAGAGCGGCGCGAATACGAGGGCCGCTCCCACCAATCGGCGGTTCAGCCGCAGCCGCGTCTCGCCCGCCGGGAGCTCCAGGAGGTGAGCCGCCCCGCGAGCGACGGGCGTCCACAGGGCGACGGTCAGCACCAGCACCAGGAGCAAAAGGCCGGCAACGAGCAAGACACGGTCGGTGCCAGACTCGGGGTGCAGGGTGGTGAGGGGGTGTGCCAGGCTCGCCAGCAGGAAGCCGAGCCCCAACAGGCTCAGCCAGCCGACCATCCTATGGGCGACATCACCCTCGCCTGGGAGAGACTCACGCCGCGGGCGGGGGGCCAATACCAGGGTTGTAGCCAGTAGAGCCAGGAAGAGCAGGCTGTTGAGCGTGCCGAGCACTGCGTAGAAGGGCAGGTGGGCCGGGTTGGCCCAGGGAGCGAAGTAGGGAGAAACCACGATCCACGAGGTCCAGACCAGGAGCAACGTGACCGCCTTCAACCGGCGGGCCGGGAGCCAGGTTGCCAGCAGCCAGGGCACCAGCATGGGGTAGTGGTAGGCCATCACTTTCTGTGAGAGGAGGAAGAAGACCAGCGTCAGCACCAGGCCGAGGGCGTACCAGCTCAGCTGCCGCGCCAGCCCGATGAGCGAGAGCAACCCGGCGGCGCCGAGCGTGATCAGCGAAGCGTAGCGGATCAGGGCGAAGGTGCTGCGTGTCTGCTCGAGCAGGTAGGGCTTGAATGTCAAGAGCCAGGGCACCCAACTCTGGGTCTGCACCGGCATGTTGGGCACATCCTGGAAGACCATGTGGACAAAGTCGCCGCTGTACAGAGCGAAGGGCAGCGCCAGTCCCCCGAAGAGGACGACGAAGAGGGCTGCGAAGATCACGAGGTCGCGCCAGCAGCGCTGCCAGAGCAAGAAGAGGCCGAAGGGCACCACGTAGATCACAGCCGACTGCTTCAGACAGACCGCCACCGCGAGCAGGAGCCCTGCCAGCCAGCGTTGCCGGGGCTGGCGCCGCTCCAGTAGCGTATACGCCGCCAGGGTCGGCAACAGCCAGATGCTCTCCTGGTGAGCCTGGATCGCAGTCTGGTAGAAAAGGATTGGGGTGAAGAGCCAGGCTGCGGCGGCCAACCGCGCCAGCCAGCGCGTGCCCGTCTGTTGGATGACGATGGCGTAGAGCAATACGGCGATACCTATATCCGCCAGCACCACCGGGACGCGCACGGCCAGGAGCGGCGCCCAGGGGGCCGCCGCGGCAACAGCCGGAAGGTCAGCCAGCCAGACCAGGGGCACCAGGAGCAGGGCATAGAGCGGCGGGTAAGGGTAAGGCCAGGGAAACGCGGCGCGGCTCTTTTGATAGAGATCGAAGACGCTGCCCCCGTCGTAGAAGGAGCGTGCCGCGCCCAGAAAGATCTCGACGTCCCAGTTTGCGCTCCAGAAGCGATCAACCGCGAACACTATCGCCGTCGTCAGCAAGAGATAGAGCACGCTGAGACCGGCCAGGAACACCACAGTGCCGCGCCTGGCAGACTGGGCGGCTGATTGGGAGAGAATGCTCGTGGGCTCATCAGTGGGCGGTGAGGTCCCCGCCAGGAGATGCTCGGTGGTCATGCCATCTCTCGACCTGGAAAAGGCACAGAAACGACCCGCCCACGTCCACTACCGGGCAGTGAGCGTTGGCTCTCAGACCGGCGTCACTGCCGATTTCTGTGATGCGGGCGGGTTCGTGGCGAGGCTTGGTGCTGAGGCCGCCATATAGATGGGCGATTATACCAAAGGCCGGGCGGCCTGCCCAATAATCGCGGGGAGGGCAAAATGCCATTCTGTCCTTACCTGACCTGAATATCGACGAAGGCGCTCATTCCCCAGCGCAACTCGGGCGGCTGCTGATCCAGGGCGATCACGACAGTGTAGGTGGTGTCGCCGCGCTTGGTCTCGGCCACCGGGCGAATCTGCAGGACGCGTCCCGTCACTTTGACGTCCGGGAGTGCGTCGAAGGTGAGCTCGGCGGCCTGGCCCACACGTACCGGCGCGATATTGACCTCGCTCAGATCGTCGGTCTCGACCTGGAGGGTGCTGATGTCGCCGAATTCAGCCACGGGCTGATGAGGCACGACTGGCTCGCCCAACTCCAGCAGTTTGTGGGCCAGGGTGCCGTCGAAGGGGGCACGCAACTCTGTCTCGCGCTGGCTGGCGCGGGCCTGGTCGAGCGCGGCGCGGGCCTGGGCCACCTGCG
>DOUV01000936.1 GCA_003520455.1 Chloroflexota bacterium
TGGAGACGATTTCGCCAACAGGATCTTCATATTTCTGTAAAAGTGGCGCGTACGCGCCACTTTTACAGAACGTGAGATACGCCATCCAACTCCAACACGTGGCTGGTAAGAAAATCTGATGGCACCAGCCCGAAGCAAAAGAGCCGGCACACAGTTTCGGGCCGCACCCCGGACGGGGCGCGGCCCGGATGCCGCCGTGCAAAGTACTCCATCCGTCAGGGATGGCGCGCCTCCGGGCCGCGCCGCCCCTGAACAGGGCCGTATGTGACTAGAAGTTGATCGTTTGCCCCTCGACGTCCAACGCAGCCTCGCCGATGACCTCGCTGAGGGTCGGGTGGGGGTGGACGGCGCTGGCGATCTCGTTGGGTGTGCTCTCCAGGCTCCGCGCGAGGGTGAACTCGGCGATCAGCTCGGTGACCTCCGGCCCGATCATGTGCGCGCCGAGAATCTCGCCGTACCTGGCATCGGCGATGATTTTGACGAAGCCCTCGCGCTCGCCCTGGCCCAGCGCTTTGCCATTGGCCATGAAGGGAAAGCGCCCAATGTTGTACTCGATGCCGCGCTCCTTCACCTGGGCCTCAGTCAAGCCCATCGACGCGATCTGCGGCTGGCAGTAAGTCGCCCGTGGCATCATCTCGTACTCCATCGGGTGGATTGGGTTGCCGGCGATGACCTCAGCCGCCAGGATGCCCTGGTGTGAAGCCACGTGGGCCAGCAAGACCTTGCCGGTGACGTCGCCGATCGCGTAGATGTGAGGCACGTTGGTGCGCATCTGCTCGTCGATCGTGATGAAGCCGCGCGTGTCGAGCTCCACACCCGCGCTCTCGAGGCCGACCCCGCTGCTTCGGGGCGCCACGCCTACGGCCATCAGCACGCGGTCGGTCTCGATCGTCTCGCCCTGGCCACCCTCTGTCGGCTCGACCTGGACGTGGAGCTTGCCATCACGCTTCTGCACGCCGGTCACTTTGGTCCCGACGCGGAAATTGATCCCCCTCCGCTTGTAGGCCCGCTCCAGCTCCATGGAGACATCCTCGTCCTCCAGCGGTGCCAGGTGGGGCAGAAACTCGACGATGGTAACATCCGCGCCGTAGGAATTGTAGATGTAGCCAAACTCCAGGCCGATGGCGCCGCCCCCGACCACGACCACCGAGTTGGGCACGTTGGGCTCGACGATGGCCTCACGATAGCTCTGGATATCCGTGCCGTCCACCTCGATACCGGGCAGGCTGCGCCAACTCGCGCCGGTGGCAATGATGATGCTCTTCGTTTCGTAGCTCTTGTCGCCGACGGTGACCGTGTGCGGTCCGGTGAGGGTCCCGCGGCCCTTGATGTGATCGACACCGTATTTTTTGAAGAGACCGCCGACACCCGAGACCAGCCGGCGGACCACCTGCCGGCTGCGCTCGACAGCCACGCTATAGTCGGCGCTGAAGTTGTCGAACTTGAAACCAAACTCTTTGGCCCGCTCCGTGAGCGTGTACACCAGATTAGCATTGTGAAGCAACGCTTTCGAGGGGATACAGCCCCAGTTGAGGCAGACACCGCCGAGATTTTCCTCCTCAATGCAGCCAGTCTTGAGACCCAGCTGGGCCGCGCGGATGGCGGCGGTGTAACCGCCGGGACCGGCACCGATGACCAGGACATCGTATTGATCAGCCATGTTTCTCCTCGTTGAGCGCCTCAGCATGTACCGGGGCGCATTCTGAAATCAGTTCGATAGTCAACTGCGCACCGTTTCCCCGTCCGGTTCGGTGACAACCCGAAGGTACTTGGCGATGGTTGCCAGGTACGCCGATTATACCATCCACCAAACGCCCCTTCAAACCCCCATTCCCGGGTTGCCAGTGGCTTTCACCGGCACCAGGAGAGACGGCCCACTGGGCCGTCCTCTCCACGGAAGACCCTGCCCGCTCTCTCTACCCTACTTGACTCCGAGACGATCTGCGGGGACGGCCCGCCGGGCCGTCTCTACAAGAGCCAGGCAACACGACGCGAATGGCTCCCGGAAGCATCCGGGACTGACCCGCCTGAGCGAGCCTTACGCTGCGTAGACGATCCGGCCCCCGAGGACAGTGATCTCGACTCGCAGCTCGGCGAGCTGTTCGATTGGCACGGCGCGCGGATCGGCCGAGAGGATGCAGAGGTCGGCGAGTTGGCCGGGGGTCAGGCTGCCCTTGCGGTCCGCCTGGCCCTCGGCAAGGGCGCCGCCGCGGCTGAAAAGTGGCAACGCCTCGGTGACCGAGACTGCCTGCTGCGGCGAGATGGGCACGCCGTCGGCGCTGGTGCGATCTGCGGCGGCGCGCAGGCCGAGCAAGGGGTTGTTGTCGGGCACCACCGGAGCGTCGCTGCTGAGGGCCACGGTGCAGCCGGCGTCGAGCAGCGCCCGCAGCGGATACAACTGCGGGAGCATCGTCTCAGGGAGGGAGGTCAGGAAGCTCCGGCCGAGACTGTGGATGAATACCGGCTGCGGCACCACCACAACTCCCAGGCGTGCCGCTCGCACGATGTGTGCCGTGGTGGGCAGCCCGAAATGCTCGATCCGGTGGCGACGGTCGCCCGCCGGCGAAAGCGGTTTGACTGGCGGTCCCGGCTCAGTCGAGGAAGCCGCCTCGTAGGCGTCGAGCACCATCTCGATCGTGCGGTCGCCGATGGCGTGAGTCGCCACGCGCAGGCCGGCCTCATGCACCCGCCAGACCTCCTCGGCAAAGGCCTCGGGTTCGTGGTAGAGGATGCCGTAGCTCCCCGCCGGTTGATTGCGGTAGGGAAGACTCAGGGCGGCGGTGGCACCGCTCAAGCCGCCGTCGGCGAAAAACTTGACGGTGTCGAGCTTGAGCCGGTCACGCGCGAAGGGGGTCGGCAACTCGGCGCGACGGCCGTCGGGGGTGAAGCGCAGGGCCATCAGGTCCACGCGGATCGGCAGAGCCCTGGCGCGCTCCAGTGCCAGATAGGCGTCGAGGACGTATTCATCCACGCCGGGGTCACACACGCTCGTGATTCCCAGGCGCAACTGCTGCTCAGCCGCCTCAACCAGCGCTCCTTGAAGGAGCGGCTGAGGCGGTGGCGGCGCGACCTGGCGGATGAGCGTCATGGCCCGCTCGCGCAGGATACCGGTGGGCTCACCATGCTCGTCGCGGTCGATCTCGCCGCCCGGCGGATCGGGCGTCTCGCGGGTGATACCCGCGGCAGCCAGCGCACGGCTGTTGGCGACGATAATGTGGCCACATGTCCGGGTGACGAACGCGGGGTGGTCGGGGGCGGCACGGTCGAGATCGTAGCGCGTCGGCGAGCGGCGCTCCGCCAGGAGACTCTCCTGGAAGCCGCGGCCCTCGATCCACGCGCCGGGCGGTGTCCCGGCGGCCCGAGTGGCGTAGGCCTGGACAATCGCTTCGATGCTGGGTGCGGCGGCCGGGCGCACGTCCACCTGGCGCAGAAGCATGGCGACCTTCCAGAGATGGATGTGCGCGTCGTTGAACCCCGGGAGGAGGGCGCGGCCGCCCAAGTCCACGACCTTCGTCTGCGGGCCGGCCAGGTCGAGCAGATCGTCCGCTTGACCGACCGCGAGGATGGTGCTGTTTGCCACGGCCAGCGCGTTGGCATCGCCATTGCCGGTCAGAACCGGGCCGTTGTAAAAGAGGAGGGTCGCGCGCATCGTGTGTTTCGACCTCACGTGAGTCGGGGAACAGGACGATTGTAGATCAGGATCGTGCCGAGGCCAACCGGCCGAACGCCTCCTGCGAGCAGCAGCGGTGTTGGTTTTGACCGCCCGGCGTGCTACAATCTGCCGTAATACGAACCAACCTCGATTCTACGGAGGTACCTCTTTCCAGGCGTTGAAAGGCGTATTTTCCGAAAAGCCGTTCGTTCGTTGACGGGATGATATGAAGCTCGATACCTCGCGTTTGAGTCGCCGCGCGTTTCTCAAGATCGCTCCCACCGGCACGTTGGCTCTGCTTCTGGCCGCCTGTGGCCTGGGTGAGACTCCGCCACCCCCGCCGCCGTCCGAGCCGACCGCCACACCGCTGGCCATCTCGCCCGAGCCAACCGCGCGGGCGTTCCTGACCGCCTGGCAGCACGGCGACTACCCGGCGATGTACGCGCTGCTCGCGCCCACGGTCCAGGCGGCGATCACCCCTGAGGCCTTCGCCCAGCGCTACCAGGGCATCTTCGCCGAGGCGACCATCTACCAGTTCGAGCCTGTTCTCGTTGCGACCGGTATCACGGGGCCCACGCGGGCGGCCGCCGACTTCGACGTGCTCTATAAGACTCGTCTGGCCGGGGACCTCCGCTTCCGCCCGCGGCTCGCCATGACGCTGGTAGACGGCAACTGGATGATTGACTGGACGCCGGCCGTGATCATCCCGCAGCTTGGGACCGACAATCGTCTGCGCCTCTTTCCTCGCACCTCCACCCGCGGCATCATCTACGACCGCAATGGGGAGATCATGGCGACCCAGGGTGCCATCGTGACGCTGGGCGTCGTGCCCGGGCAGATCGAAAATGAGGGGCAGGTGCAGGCACTCCTGAGCGAGCTGCTCGGCCAGACGCCCGGCCAGATCAAAGCAAAGTACACCGACCAACCGGACGACTGGTTCATCCCCATCGGCGACATTGCGTTCGAGACCGCCCAGAGCCGCTACGACCAGCTCTCATCGACGCCCGGTGTGGCCATGCGCGAGCGTGCGGTCCGCAGCTACCCCCTGCGCCAGACAGCCAGCCACATCGTGGGCTACGTGGCCCCCATCAACGCCGAGGAGTTGGCCGCGTTGGGTGAGCGCGGCTACGAGGAAACCGACCGGGTTGGCAAGTTGGGCATCGAGAAGGCGGTGGAGGAGATTCTGGCCGGCAAGAAGGGCGGGCGCCTGGCAATCTTAACCCCCGAGGGGCAGGAGGTCGTCACCCTGGCCGATATCCCGGCCGTCCAGAGCCGGAGCGTGACCCTCACGCTCGATCTCCCTCTCCAGAGGGCTTGTGAGGAGATCTTGGGTGAGCGTTTGGGCGCCATCTGCGTGCTCGACGTGGCGACCGGTCGGGTGCTGGCCCTGGCGAGTTGGCCGCGTTTCGATCCCAACGCCCTCACGAACGAGTTGGACGTGCAGAAGCGGCTCGCCGTGGCTGCCCAGCCGGGACAGCCCCTGGTCAACCGCGCCACGCAAGGGGTTTACCCGTGCGGATCGGTCTTCAAGATTGTTTCGATGGCAGCCGCTCTGGAAAAGGGCGGCTTCACTGTGAGCAGCGGTTTCAACTGTCCCGGTTTTTGGGATACCCTTGGCATCCGCATGCTCTGCTGGAAGCGGAGCGGCCACGGCAACATTGATCTGTTCCAGGGACTGGTGCAGTCGTGCGACGTGGTCTTCTACGAGGTTGGCTACACTCTCTACAAACTGGGCGTGGCTGCCAAAGAGGAATTGTTGCAGAGCGTCGCCCGCGGATTTGGGCTCGGCCGCCCAAGTGGTGTGGAGCTGGACGAGGCCGCGGGCCTCGTCCCGGACAACGAATGGAAACTCGATCAGCTCGGGCAGAGCTGGACGCCCGGCGACACGGTCAACCTGGCCGTCGGCCAGGGCTATCTCTTGACAACCCCGCTCCAGATCGCGAACGTGACGGCAGCGGTCGCCAACGGCGGCAGCCTTCACCGCCCCACACTCCTCTTGCAAGCCGTTGACGTGACCGGCACGCAACCACCCCAGGAATTCGGAACAGAATCCATTGGGGCGCTCCCCGTCAGCCCGGAGCACCTCGATACCATTCGCCGGGCCATGGCGGAGGTGACGACGCCCCCCCTCGGCACGGCCAGCGAGACGTTTGGAACCTTCCCCATCAAGGTGGCGGGCAAGACCGGAACCGCCCAGCACGCCGGCAAAGAGCCCCATGCCTGGTTCACCGCCTATGCGCCCGCCGATCAGCCCCAGGTCGCCGTCTGCGCCATGTTTGAGGAGGCCGGCGAGGGCAGCAAGGTGGCGGCACCAGCGGTGCGTTCCATTCTGGAGCGCTTTTTCAGGCTGGGGTGACGCCTCTAGCGCGCCGGTCACGTCATCCCGCGGGGGGCGGGACAAGACTTCCGAAGTCTTGTTCGCAGCCGGTGCCCACCTCTCGCACCGCCGTCGGAGCGCGCTGTGGGCCAGCACAGTGCCCACCAGACTTCGGATGTCTGAGGACTTGACCGATACTCTCGTCGGGCCAACGTGGAGAAGCTGCTCCCACCGGTCCGGCGTGCGCTACGGTCCCGGATCAGGACGCGTGCGATCGCGCCACTCCTTCATCACAAGCGGCAGGGAGGCCTTGAACCCCGGACGGGTGACAGCGGCGTCGTTGCTGGCGTTGCCGGCGACGTCGGCTGCCTTGAGGATCGCCGTCT
>DOUV01000460.1 GCA_003520455.1 Chloroflexota bacterium
CTCTCCCCGGGCGGCCGCCGGGAGGGGCGCAGGAAGACCGTCTGCAGCACGTCCTCGGCGTCGGAGGGGCTGCCGGTCACCCGCAGGGCGGCGCGGTAGACCGCCTCGCCGTGGGCACGGAAACAGCTCTCGAGCCAGGCCGGATCGCCCCCTCCGGGGGGGGCTGCTGGCGCGGCGGAGATGGAATCGGGTTCGGGGGTCACCAGCGGGCTCCTCGGTCGGAAGAATCGGCTCCAACCGTTACCACGCCGGTCCCGGCGAGGTGTTACACCCGGGCTCCCGAGACCGCCGCGGCCTCAGCCGCCGAGCGAGTCGGGCGGCCGCTCGATCTCGCCGGGCGCGGTCAGCACGCGGTAGAAGCACCACCCCGTCAGCCCCCAGACGAAGACGAGCGAGACGATCAGGAAGGTCCAGCCGAGTGGCGTCATGGATCGCTCCCCCTTTCTCAGTCCCCGGCCGGTTCGCGCCCGTCGACGTCGAGGCCGGCAGCGCGCCAGCGCTTCTCGCCGATGCGCGTGCAGATGACCAGCAGGATCGCGGTCGCCAGGATGAGCCCCACCGCCCCCTGGCGCAAAGGTTCGTCGGCCACCGAGCGCAGCCAGGCCGGGAGGTTCTGCCAGCAGAAGGCAGCGAAGACCAGCAGCAGGTAGGTCGGGGTGACGTACTTCATGATGAACCGGTAGACGCGCGGAATATGCAGGTGAGAGCCCTGGTGCGCCTCCTCCACGCCGCGCCGGACCCCGAAGATCCAGCTGAAGCAGATGATCTGGACCATGGCGAGGACGAAGATCAGGAAGGTGCCGACCCAGTCGTCGATCGTCGACCAGAAAATGCCGCCGCGGCTGAAGTACATGACCAGGAAGGACCCGATCACGCAGATCGAAACCATCAGCGTGGTCGCATTTCTGCGGCTCCAGCCGAGAGCCTCCTGGAAGAAGGCGAGCGAGGGCTGGTACATCGAGATCGAACTGGTGATGGCGGCCAGGAAGAGCATCAGGAACCAGACCGCGCCGATCAGGTTGCCGAAGGCACCCATGTGGGCGAAGACCACCGGCAGGGTGGTGAAGCCGAGGCCGAAAGTGCCGCCCTGCACCGCGCCGATCATGTTCGAAGTGCCGAGGAAGACGAACGCCGCGGTCAGCGTGATGAGGCCGCCGAAGCCGACCTCGAACAGCTCGTTGGTGGCCGAAGCGGTCAGCCCCGAGAGCACCACGTCGTCCTTCTTGCGCATGTACGAGGCGTAGTTGATGATGACGCCGAAGCCGACCGAGAGGCTGAAGAAGATCTGCCCCGCCGCGGCGAGCCAGGTCTGGGGATTGGTCAGCGCCGAGAAATTCGGGTTCCACATGTAGCCGAGGCCGTTGAGCACGCTCTGCTCGGGCAGCGCCGGGTCGGGCGTGCCGAGCGTCAGCACCCGGATCAGCACGATCACCGCGCAGACCGCCATCGTCGGCATCGCCCAGGTGACGAACTTCTCGATCCCCTTCGAGATCCCCTTGAATACCAGCCAGATGTTGATGGCGAAGGTGATCAACCAGAAGACCAGAGTCTGCACCGAGCCGCCGGCGATGACGCCGTTCTCGCCCCGCCCGGTGAAGTCGGAGTAGAACTGCCCGGCGCGCGCCGTCTGCTCGGCGATCGGCGCCGCCGTGTCGACGCCGATGCCACCCGTCAGGTACTGCCAGAAGTACCCGAGGCACCAGGCCTCGATGTACGTGTAGTAGAAGGAGACGGCGAGCGGGATGAGGACGCCGATGACTCCCAGGTAACGCCCGCCGGCCCCCTTGCCGAAGACCCCGAGGATCGACGGGGCCGAGTGGAACCCCTTGCGGCCGCCGTAGCGGCCCATCGTCCACTCCGCCCAGCCGACCGGGATGCCGACCAGCAGCAGGGCGATAAAGTAGGGGATCATGAAGGCGCCGCCGCCGTTGGCGGCCGCCTGCCCCGGGAAGCGGAGGAAGTTGCCGAGTCCGACGGCGGACCCGGCGACCGCGAGGATCACCCCGACGCGGGTCCCCCACTGCTCGTTGGCGGTCTGGTTCGACATGCGCTCTCCTCGAACGAGTCCGAAACAAGATCCCGGGCGCCTCCCCAGCGGCGCGATTCCCCGGGTCCGGCAATTGAATGCGGGCGAGCCTAGCACCCCCGCCGGAGGCCGCAAAAACGGCCTGTCCGCGACTCGCCCGGCCTCGGTCCCTGTGACATAATTCCGCCCCTCGCCTGACCTTGACTCCGATCGGCAACCAACAGAAACGGACTGGGTGCGCATGAACGTCGAGACGCTTCTCTATCTGATCCCCCTGCTCGGGGCCGCCGGGCTCATCTACACCTGGCTGAAGTCGGCCTGGGTCACTCGTCAGCCGGCCGGAACCGACCGGATGGTCCGCATCGCCACGGCGATCCAGTCCGGCGCGATGGCCTTCCTGCGCGCCGAGTACCGGGTGCTGGCGATCTTCGTGACCTGCGTCGCCGTGCTGCTCGCCTGGTCGGGCGCCTCGCAGGCCGGTTCCTCGCCGCTGGTGGCCGTCGCCTTCGTC
>DOUV01000334.1 GCA_003520455.1 Chloroflexota bacterium
CGTAGATCGCCTCGTCGCGCTGGCCCGCGTCGATCAGGGCCTGATAGGGCGCCTGGGTCCGGAGCAGGCAGGTGCGCCGGGTGGGAGCGTCGTCTGGCCGGGGCTCCAACTGACTCAGCGCCAGCCATGCCGCCGCCAGGCCGCGTTGCGCCACCAATCGATGTGCGGTGTCGTGCCCAGTGGCCGCCGTGACGGCGGTGTACTCGGCGATGGCGGCGGCCAGGTCTTCCCAGACGATCCGGCGGGCCGCGGCCTGGTTCGGGTACGCCAGGCTCGAGAGGGCTCGCTCGCGGGCAAACCCCCAGCTGTAGCAGGTGTCGGCCAGTTGTAGGACGAAGGGCACCTGGGTGATGCGAAGCGCCGCAGTACTCTCATCCGCGAGCAGGTTGAGATGGTAGCTGCTCCTGTCTGTTCCGTCTGGGGCGAGGAGCTGCCGGGCAAGGTCGTAGCAGCCGGTCACGTTCGAGTCCAGGGTCACTGTGATCGGGCGCGGGCCGAGCAGGCCGAGGGCTCGGGCAGAATCCTCCACAGCCTGCTGATAGTACTGGTCCGCCTCGGTGAGCGGCCGGTCGCGGGCGAGCAGGGCATCGACCGTCCCGAGGTTGGCATAGAGGCTGCCCTGCTGGTCTGGCGTCGGCACCGACAGGGCCCGTGAGGCACAGCCTGGCGGGAGATCGGCGGGGCCGAGCGTCGCGACACGGAGCGCGAATTGAAAATCGCGGTAGGCCAGCCGGTACTCATCGCGGGCCGTCTCGGCATGGAGGCGGGCGGAATACGGCTCGCCTCGCAGGGCTTGAAAGTTACTGTGGGCCTGCTGGTGTTGACCCCGGACGAGATGTGCAAACCCTCGGAACGCGTAGCCGTCGCTATCGCGGGAGCGCTGGCAGATCGCTGCATCGTAAAAGCGAATTGCCCGGTCCACAGCGTCACACGTGTCGCTGTCGGCCGTGCAGGCGTCAGCGCTGCTGGAGAGTGCGTGCGCGACCTGCAGGTTCCCCTGCACGAGATCGTGGTACCACCGCAGGATCTGGCCGATGTGCTGCGCGAGTAGCAGCAGGCCGACGACGGCGAGCAGGACGACCCCCGCGCGCAGTGCGTGGTTCCAGCGCGCTGCGGGTCGGCTCCGGCTCCTATGGTCTGGCGTGTGGACGATCAGGGCCGCCAGCAGTCCGGTCGCCAGGATCGGCGTGACCAGATCGGGCCGCAGCCGCGTCGCCGGCAGGCTGAACTCTCCCCCCACCACGGCCGCCGTGAGGGCAAAGCCGGCCACGCCGGTCATGATCATTGGCAGGACCGACGCGCGGGCGCGGCTGGCGCCGAGCGGATGGGCGATGAACCACCAGAGCAGCGGCAGAATCAGGCCGGGAGTGGCGAGGACGTAGAGATGGCTCAGCGAGTAGCCCAACACGGGGAGCGGCCTCATCAGAGCCTTGGGCATCAGCGGCAGCAGCGTGACCAGAAGCACGCTGTACAGCAGTGTCAGCGTGAAGCAGAGCCCCCAGAAACCATGCACCAACTCGACGCCAAGGGAGCGGCAGGGCACATTCAGGCTCCGTTCCAGCTCATCACATAGCTCTTCGTAGTGGACCACACTCCCCTGAATCAGAAGTGGCCTGCTTTTGGCCCGGCGCATGTGGAGCACGGTGAACGAGAAATCGGGCAGGAGCTTGCCGAATATCCTTCTGTTCACCACGACGACGCTGCTGATGCTGGTCAAGTTCAACACGGTGGCGCTGCTGGCAGCCAACCGGGGCGGCGCGCCGGGAATGGGGCCGTCGTGGGGTGGGGACGGGAAGCGGATCGCCGGCCGGGCCAGCCACTGCCCTACCCTCTGGAAGAGGGTTCGCACATCCTGCCAGAGCCAGGCTTGTGCCTGCTGCAGGGACCCCTCGCCGATCGCCCCCGTCCAGGCGAGTGTGTCGCGGCCGAGAATCAAGCGCCCCGGCCGGCGATCCTGGTACTGCGCGGGTGAGGAGCGCGCAATCACGCCCAGCCCCACCAGCGTGTAGAGGCCCAGGTAGGCGCCCAAAGCGAGCAGCACGATCCAGCCAATCGCCAGGGGATCGAGCGCGGGGGCCTGGGTTTGCAGTTCCAGCATCACGTTCCGCGGAGCAAGTTGCGCGATATCGGAGGCGCTCAGGCCCGCCACGTCGGTCACATTGTCAGGGAATCCGGTCACGTCGAGGACGGGTGGCTGGAAGGTCAGATCGGTCCGGGTGCCGATCTGAATCTTGCTCGGGAGTTGCACGGCCAGTAACAACCCTGCCAGCACGAAGATGGGCAACAGGACCGTCGCCGTGAGGCGGAAGAGGCGCAGCACGGGGTGCTCAAAGCGCTGCGGGTAGTGGCGCTCCGGAATCGTATCGAGGAGCTGGCGAACCTGGCGCTGTTGGTCGTCGCCGAGACGCGGGCTACGGCCGGCGCGCCACAGTTGGTGGACAGTGTAGCTGCGGGCCATCGCAGGATCGACACCCGCCCCCTCGTCGCCGGCGAGTGTCGGGACATTGCGCCAGGCTTCCAGAGCCGCGCTGAAGTCTACGATCGTAAGGTCGTCGAGCATACCCGCCAGTGCATGGTCCTTTCGTGCCGTGGCGACATCCGCTTGCAGACGGTGGGCGATCGCGAGGGCGCTGAGGGCTCGCGCGCGCTGCACAGGTGCCTGCTGGGCCTCGAAGATGGGGATGGCACTGCTGAGCACTTCCACCGCCCGGTCGGCGTCGTGCAGTGGCAGCAGGACCTCAGCCAGGGCGAGCCGCCAGACTGCCTGCCGCCAGGGGGAGCGGATGGTTGCCGGGCGAGCCAACAGGGCCTCGTAGGTTCTGGCCGCGGCGTTATACGCCCCCATCAGCATATAGACGCGGGCCAGATGCTCGTTGACGTCGTTGGATAGTTCGTCGGCGCCATGGAGGCGGGTGAGCCACCTGGCCCGGCGGTAGGCACTCACGCTCTGCACGTAGAGCCGGGCCACGGTCCAATCGCGGTCACGACCAAGATTCTCGAGCGTCCCGGGGAACTCGATCTCACGCAGCGGCTGCAGGCGGAGAACGACCTGGAGCAGGTAGAGCATCAGGGGGAGCCGCGTGATCGCCTCGAGGAAGTTGTACAGCCGGCTGATGCTCCGGCCGTCGGGACCGGGTTGCGGGCCGCCCGCGTCCATGCGCCGGGCGATGGTGGTGTAGGCGTCGCCCCTGGCGATCAGGGTGCGTTCCAGCTCGAGCAGTTCCGGTGGAATGTACCCGGCCTCGGTGATGCGCCAGCCCTGCTGCCTCAACTGTACCAACGCCCGGCTGCGGCGCAGGGTACCCTCGGCGGCCTCGAGATACTTGAGGGCTATCGCCCAACTGCCGGGCACGTCGGCCCGAGCCGGGTCGAGCGCTCGCGCGGCGAGCCAGCGCAGGACCTGGGCCTGCGTCAAGGGATCGGGCACCTGAGTCTGGACTTCGGTGATGCTGGCCAGACGATCTGCAAGGCGAGCAGCCTCGGGGGGACCACCGAGGCCCTCAGACGGTACGGGCTGGGCCGCCGTGGAGAGATCCAGCCCGCGGAGCAGGTGCGCCCAGCGGTAGCGCGCGCCGTACGCACGCTCGCTCGGGTCACCCGAATCGGGTTGCTCGAGCAGTTCGGCAGCGCGCAGGTCTCGTAGGCGCCCCTGCGAGGGCAGTTGGCGCCGGACGTACTCGGCGAACCCACGGTGGTAGAGTGCGCAGGTGGCCGCGCCGCTCGGCTTGAGCACCGGCGCGAGCCGGCTCAGCGAGTCGGCGACCTCGTCCTCGCTCCTCCCTGCCAGGCGGCCGAGCAACCGCACACTGAGCGAATCGAAAGCGATCGCCAGCGTCGCCAGGACGTCCTCGTCGGCATCGTTTGGATTGGCATCGAGTTGCTGGCGGAGGTCGGCCGCGATGGCGGCGTAGCTGGCATCGAGCGCGCCCGCCAGGGTATCGCCGGCGTCGAAGCGCAAAAGCGGCTCTGCTGCGACCGCCCCGCTGCCTGTCGCCAGGGCCGAGCCCCAGGCGTCAACGTAGCGCCGCACGAAGAGGAAGATGCCCTGACTCGCTTCCGTTGCCCGCTGGACGAAGGTAGCGGCGCGCTCTTCAGCCGTCTTCCCCCCATCAAAACCGGTCGAGATCAGCAATTCGTCAACGCGAGCGTACTGCTCGGGGGCCAGCTTACCCAGGAAGCAGTCACGGAAGAAGGCTCGGACATCGTCAAGGTTCGCTGTGCTCTTGGGGTCGAGGTCGACGACCTGGACACCGGCCTGGGCTCGGAGGGCCCGGACCGCCGGGCCAGGCCGGGCGGTACAGATAAAGTTGACCCAGGGTGGCATATCTTGAACATCGGCGAGGATGCTCACGATGTTCCCGCCCTGCCCGCTATCCCATTCCCAGGCGCGGTCGAGGGCATCGACCAGGATCACCAGCGGCGCGTTGCGGCGCTCTGCGCCATGCGCCTGATCGTATGCCCGCAGCGGCTCGCGCACCAGTTGGCGGAAGGCCTCCCGTGGATGCATCCCGCCGATGCCCAACTGCACGCCGACGATGCTGGCACCTTCTGTCGCCGTCGTGACCTGCTGGGTCGTCTTGATGATCACCTGCTGCCGGCGGGCCGTCTCCGGCAAGCTGTAGTCCTCGCCGAGTTGAGCCTGGAGTTGCTCGGCGAGAGTGTCGCAGAAAATGAAGGGGTTGTCGGCGCCAGACAGACCGCAGAAGTGGGCCACGTAGGACTGCTGAGCGACCATCTGCTCGCGGAACAGGGCCGCCGCGAGGGCGGTCTTGCCGATACCCGGGGGGCCGACGATCACCAGCATGCGATTCCTGGTCGCCAGAAACTGCTTGATCTCGCCCCGCACGAACTCGCGTCCGACGAAATCACCCGCGTCGGGCGCCAGGGAGTCGGTGACTGCCTGGAGCAATTCCGCGCTCAGCGTGGAAGCTGGCGTTGTCATACGGCGCTGCTCCCAAAACCCAACCAGCCTTCGACAGCTATCACTCCTTGACCCACCCTCCATAGAGTCTCGCCCCGATCGATGGCGGCTATCAGGGCAGCCCCCGCTCGTAGCACCTGGAGCACATTCTCGCGCGCGGCCACCACGGCCATGAGAAAAGTTCGCGGCAAGATCCTCCGGGCCTCTTCGCCCTGCCCGACCACCGCCAGTGCCCTCGCCACGGATGTCATTACACCACCAGCGAGATCGGCGCAATCTCGCGAATTGTCGCTTCGAGCATCATCAGGACCCGGCCGGCGGATCTGGCGATCCGCCGGGAGCGGCTCAGGCGCGACGTTACGCCACCAGCGAGATCGGCGCAATCTCGCGAATTGTCGCTTCGAGCATCATCAGGACCCGGCCGGCG
>DOUV01000323.1:0-2300 GCA_003520455.1 Chloroflexota bacterium
CTGCCCCTGCCCACTGTTCACTCCCCACTTGGATGAGAGCGGGCCGCATCACCGGCAGGCAGCGCTGTTGCCGCTACTGGGGGCACAGAAGGTTTGCGTGGTTTGTGATCAAGGAAAATTATAGGTCAACTCGGTGAAAACAAAAGCACAATTGGCTTACTCGGTTCTTCATCTAGCTTTGATCTTGGTAGCTTTTGTTGCAATATTCGTGACAGGACTTTCCCATTCGATGAAGGCCAAGGCGGCCGGGGCGCTCACGGTGGAGATCATCGCCGGGTATAACCTGGTAGTTGATTCAAACGTTGCTTCTCCCTCGACCTATGCCCCCTCGGTAGCCACAGTGATCGGCAAGTTTTGCAACACCGGCGATAGCGATTTGACCAACGTGCAGGGTTCCATTGGAAATTACATCGATGGTACCAATGATACTCCTGGAACCTACCCGGCGCGGGATAGCTCGGGTTTTGCCGCTGTACACCCCTCGTTAGCCAATTCGGGCACCTACGCTTTCTCTCACGTAGGGGGGCGCATCGGGACGGCCGACGCCACTCGCTATATCGGCACGCTGGCAGCCGGCGACTGCGAGGTCCAATTCTGGCACTTCAAGTACCCTCAATGTCGCAACGTAGAAACTTCTCCTGGAAGCGGCACCTGGGTCGCGGACGACCCGCCCTGCTCCGGTTCGCCGGTCTGGGGAGATTCGGTCAAACCCGGTGACGATTTGTGGTTGGACTTTGATATCTGGGCGAAGGGAACAGATCCGAGTGGGCCTACGCCGGTCAGTGCGAACGCCACACACCGAATGACCATGCGCAACGAGATCTCGGCCATGGCCAACAAAATCGAGCCGAACCCCAGCGGGCGTTGGTTCAACACTGATGGGGATACCGTCACTCCTGGCGAAACTATTACTTCCAACGGCATCCTTTACAACCTGGGCAACATCAATAAGGGCTTCGACAACGATGGCGACTACGTCTACGATTACAACGCCTGGCTCCAGCCGATTGGCGATCCGAGCTACGACCCGAGTTGTTTCCGGCTGATCAGCACGATGGGCGTGCTTACGGTGACGCGGAGTTCCGGTAAGCCTGATTTGATCATGCCGTTCGAAGACACCCTCTATTTCACCAACCTTCCCCCAGACAACACCGGAGCCGTTGGCGAGGTGCACTACACGTTCCTGGCGCTCGACGGCCCCTGCTCCACGTCGCTGACCCCCTACCAGGAAGTTGCCTCTGGCGCCGATAACGAGAAGTTCAACGCCGATTTCGGCTCCGGCATCCCTCCTGTTGGCAGTGCCGATGTCGATGTCAGCGTCGATAAGAGTAGCAGCCCGAGCGTTGTGACGGTGGGCAGCACATTCACCTACCAGATCCCCTTCCAGAACACCGGTTCATCTTCTGCCGGCCTGCCGCTCAACAATGTGCCTTTGGTGATCAGCGATACCGTGCCATCTGGCCTGCAATATGTAGGCGGTAGCGCCAGTTCTGATGCCTCGGTCACGATCCTGTACTCTACCGACAACGGTGCGACCTGGAGTACCACGGATCCGGGGAGCGGCGTGACCACGATTCAGTTTCGGTTGAATGATCCCTATCCGGCCAGTGCATCGAATACGGCCTCTTTTCAGGTGACAGTTCCCTCCGGTTATTCGGGGACCCCTTTTATCGAGAACACGGCCTGCGCCAGTTTCGGCGATGGGGCCAGCTTCGATTGCGCCAGCACCGTCACCGTGGTTTCGGGTAGCAATAGTATCGGTGACCGGGTTTGGCAGGACGACGATGGCGATGGCGTTCAGGACACCGGCGAGACGGGCATCGATGGGGTGAGCGTCTCGCTCTATTATGATAAGAACGGCGATGGCACGCTGGATAGCGGGGATGTCTTGATTGACGCCCAGGATACGGCCGGTGGCAACGGCGGTTACGATTTCACCCAGCGGCCCGATGGCAACTACCTGGTCGTGGTCGACAGTAACGACGCCAGTCTGCCGGCCGGTTACAATCTCACCACTGCCGGAACGTACGCGGTGAGCGTTTCAGGCGGGCAAGACTATAACCTGGCCGACTTCGGATTCGGCCCGGTTCTGCACGTCGACAAAGCGCTGGCCTCTGCCAACCCGGCCTACGAGGGCGAAAATCTCACCTTCACCATCGATCTCACCAACAACCGGCCCGGGAATGGGACCGGGCAGGGTTCGAGTTGCACGTACACGGTTTGGGCCACATCGGAGGCATCGCAGTCATCATCCCAGCCAAATAATAAGCGGTTCAGTAACAGCACGACAAGTTTTGTTC
>DOUV01000323.1:2374-7418 GCA_003520455.1 Chloroflexota bacterium
GGCAATCAGATTATTGCTGGCACAGGTTACAATATTGGACCCCACAGTGGTACTATTACGCAAGTAGAGGCACTCTTCCAGATTTATCTGGACAACTCGTTGGTAGATGACGTTGCTGTTGCTAAGTTATTCTTCAATGGAGTACAACAGGGTCTCGATAACACCTTCACCACTGCTCAGCTCGACGCCTTTGTACCAGCCAGCAATGTGGGATTCCTCACCTGGGACGTGACCGCAGTGCGCAGTTGGGCCTGGTCCGACTTTACCGGTGATTTGGATCTCCAGTACGGGAACCAAAAGTCGGGCGCGGCTGATGTGGCTCGGATATTCATGGATGCCATGGGCTTCCGCATCACTACCGACCAGACCTGCGGTGGCTCCACTGACACGGTCGATCCTCTCCCTCTGACCGATACGTTCGATTCCAGCAAGTTGCAGTTCGTCTCTGCCAGCCCGGCGCAAAGTGGCGTTGCCGGGGGCACCATCAGCTGGAGCAATCTCGGTCCGCTCTACGCCGGGCAAACCAAACAGGTCACCGTGACCTTCAAAGCCCTGGAGCCGCCGGATACCAACGCCAACGGGGAAGCCGACCCGACGACGACGACCAACACGGCTACCGTGAGCGGAGCCCAGTTCACCAACGGCAGGAGTGTGAACGATGCCAGCGATTCGGCCACTGTCACCATCAACCCCGCCGGTTCCATCGGCAATCTCGTTTGGAACGACACAGACAGTGATGGCGTACAGGATGTGGGTGAGGCCGGCATTCCCAATGTTACCGTCTACCTGTGTACGACGAGCCCCTGTAACAGCAGCAGTGCCAGCGCCAGCGATGTGACCGATGCCAATGGGGAATATCTCTTCGAAGGCTTGCGGGATGGTACCTATTACGTGGGCGTGGATACCGCCACCCTGCCGGGTACGTACGGTGTATCCACCACCCAGACCGGCGATCCCACCGTCCCGGGCGCAAACTGCGGTGGATCGTGCGACAACCAGGGCAGCGCCACGCTCAACAACAATAACGGCAGCAGCGGCGATGACAACGTCTCTGGCATGGATTTCGGCTATGCAGTCCCGAACGTCATCTACGGCAACGTGTGGGAAGACAACGACGGCGATGGTACCCAAGACAGCGGTGACAACGGGATCAGCACTGTTACCGTTTATCTGTGCGCCTCGGGGGTAAGCCCCTGCAACGGCAGCAGTGCGAGCCAGACGACTACCACCAATTCCAGTGGCAATTACAGCTTGAGCGGCATGGCCGATGGCAACTACTACGTGGCAGTGGCCGCCGCCACCGCGCCGTTGGGCTCCGATTGGAGCAATACCTTTGACCCGGACGGGAATACCGATAGCCAGTCAGCCGTCATCAGCGTTGCTGGCGGCAATCTCTACGGCGCTTACGACTTCGGTTACCATCACTCGGGGGCCTACGCGATCTCGGGCACCGTCTACGGCGACTGGGACGGGGACAGTACCCAGGACGTGAGCGAAGAGGGCTTCAACAATGTTACTGTCTATCTGTACGAAGACAGCAGTGGGAACGGCGCCATCGATTCTGGCACCGATGCCCTCATTGCTACCACCACGACGAATGTCAACGGCGATTACAGCTTCGCCGGCCTGCCCAACGGCAGCTACGTCGTCGACGTCATCGAGAGCAGTCTACCTTCTCAGTACAGCCAGACGGAAGACCCAGACGGCACTGCCGACGGCCTGGGTGGGCCCATCACGGTGAGTGGCGCAAGCGCGTCCAATATTGACTTCGGCTACCAACCGGCCGGCTATGGCTCCATCGGCGATTCTGTCTGGCGGGATGACGACGGCGACGGCATTCAGGATAGCGGCGAAAGCGGGATTGCCAGTATCAGTCTCGCGTTGTTGGCCGACGTCAACGGCGATGGCAGTTACTCCGTGGTGGCCTCGACCAGCAGCAACGCCAGCGGAGATTACGCATTCACCAACCTGCCCCCCGGGAGTTACAAGGTCGACATCGACACGTCCGACACCGACCTGCCCACCGACAGCCACGGCAACCGCTACGTACTGAGCACTCGCAAGAACCCAGGCGTGGCGAGCGATGTCACCTCTAACGATCCCCACGACGTTACCCTGACCTCGGGCCAGGCCTATACCACGGCTGATTTCGGATTCACCGCCGGCGGCACCATCGGCGATTTTCTCTGGCAGGACAACGACGGCGATGGCGCCCAGGATAGCGGCGAGCCCGGCATCGATGGCGTGACGGTGAGGCTGTACAATGATGCCAACGGCAACGGCGATTACGACGCTGGCACCGACACCCTCTACGGCAGCGATGTGACCGCCTCCGGCGGTCTCTACGAGTTCACCGGCCTGCCGGGGGGCAAATACGTGGTTGTGGTCGACACGGCCACACTGCCTGCCGGCTTTGGTTCGACCGGCCAGACCGGCGACCCGGACGAGAACAGCCCGCCGGCCTGTACCGCCTGTGATAGCCGGTCAGGGTTGAGCCTGAAGGCGGGCCAGATCGACCGCAGCCGCGATTTCGGCTACCGGCCCTCCGCCCGCATCGGCGATACCCTGTGGCTCGACACCGATAACGATGGGGTACGCGACGGCGACGAGTCGGGTATTGCCGCTATCACGGTGAACCTGTATGACTGTGGCACCGGCACATGCAACGACGGCGACGAGAGCCTGGTCAGTACCACAGAAACGGATTTAGATGGTTACTACGGTTTCGGCAACCTGAGCGATAAGACGTATGAAGTCCGTGTGGACAGCGCCGATATAGACTTCCCCTCCGGTCTGCAAAACAGCTACGACCCGGACGGAACGGCGGATCAGAAGAGTACCGTCGTCGTCAGCGGGGGGAGCGTCACATCGGTCGGCGGCGCCTGCACGCCGGATTGTTCGTTGAATGCCGATTTCGGCTACCGCTATTCCGGTGCCTACAGCATTCGTGGCACCGTCTTCTACGATGCCGGCAACGACGGTGGCCTGTACACTCCGGCGAGCGGGGATGCGCCTTACGCGAATGTCACCCTCTACTTGTGGAACAGTAACCGCCAGTTGATCGCCAGCACGAGCACGGCTGCTGACGGCAGCTACACCTTCGACAGCCTGCCTGGTGGTGATTATACCGTCTCGGTGAATCAGAACGCGCCCAACCTCTCCGGGACCACGCGCACGACTCCTACGTCCAACCCATATTACACTCCCGTGACAATCAGTAGTGCAAGCGTGGCGAATAGAGACTTTGGTTTCTACTCCACTCTGGATATGGGCGACCTGCCTGCCGGGTATGCCGACACAAAACTGGACGACGATGGGGCGCGCCACCCCGTTGGCAGCCTCTCCCTGGGAGCGGCGGTTGATGCTGACCCGGATGGACAGGAGAGCGCCACGTCTGCCGGCGATACGAACGATGACGGTGTGGCGCGTACGCCGGCTGTCACCTGGAGTGCCGGTACAGGTGGCGGATCTGTAGACATTACCGTCGGGGGTTGCACCGGCACCTGCTACCTGAGCGCCTGGGTCGACTGGGGCAATGACAGTAGTTTCAGCCAGACCGGTGACCGCATCTTGCTGGACCGCGCGGTTTCGAATGGATCGCAGACGATCACGTTCGATATTCCCGGTTCGGTCGCGCTCAACACGAGCTACAATGCCCGCTTCCGCCTCTATGGCAGCAGTACCAGCGGCTGGGCGCAACCGACCGGATTGGCGACCGACGGCGAGGTCGAGGATTACCAGTGGAATTTCGCTCCCACTGCCGTTACGTTGGCGTCGTTCACAGCGACGGCCGCCGCCGCCCGCGTGGATGTCGCCTGGGCGACGGTCTCGGAGGTGGATGTGTTGGGGTTCAATGTGTGGCGCGTCCCGGCAGCGGAGCAGGTGAGCGCCGCGGCCTGGGTGAAGTTGAATCCAGCCCTGATTCCGGCGCAGAGCATCGGAGGCGTGGGCGGCAATGGCTACGAATACCGCGATGAGGCAGTACGGCCGGGCGCGCGCTACGCCTACAAACTGGAAGTGGTCGGCCTCGGGGGACAGGTAGAGTGGTCCGAGCCCGTCGAGGTCTCGGTGGAGCCGATCAGGCTCTTTCTCCCCGTTATTTCCGGTAACGGCTCGTAGTGTCATCGGGCTCTCTTTGGCCGGACGAGCGTCTCGGCCGGCGCTCTGATCGACGGCTCGGGGGCTATGGCCGGTGCTCGCGCTGGAGCGAGGGGTGGAGTTGGAGAAGATGGGACGCGGCGCGACCTCGTTCGACCCTCCTTCCTGGGCATGGCCAAAGATTCGCCTCGCTGGCCGCCGGTGGTATTTGGTTCCCGATCCGCCGCCAACTGGTGGCCCTGAATAGGAGATTCTCGATGGCGTTGTGCGGGCGAAACAACGGGATAGTCGACGGACCAACTGTGAGTCTGCCCCGGCTCGAGAGGCAAACGACGTGAATGCAGAAGCTCGACCGCCTGGGCTGGGCGGCTGGCATGGCTGTTACGAGTTACGGTGTTCGCATCGGCCTCCGCGCGAACGATCCCGAGGCATTGCCCGCGCTGCTCGATCGCCTGCCTCCGGGGTGGGTGCCCGAATCCTCGCCCGTCGTCGAGCGCCTGTACTCACTCGTTGTCGGTGGCCCCGATTCGCGGCCCAACGTTCGTCGCTTCAACCTGCTGTACGGGGATCACATCCGGCTGGGGCGGACCACCGATCTTGACCCGCTCTTCGACACGTTTGAATCCGACGTGCAGCTCTCTGTGGCAGAGAGCGCACCGGATCGCTTGTTCGTCCACGCCGGGGTGATCGGTTGGGGCGGCCGGGCGATTGTGACCCCCGGGCGCAGCCTGAGTGGCAAGACGACGCTCGTGGCCGAGTTTGTCCGCGCGGGGGCCACGTACTACTCCGATGAGTACGCCGTGCTGGATCGCCGTGGCTACGTCCACCCCTACCCGCGACCGCTGGCGATCCGCGAGGCGGCGACGGCGAAGCCGAAAAAATGGCCGGTCGAAGCGCTGGGAGGGACGGCTGGGGTGGTGCCTCTACCCGTGGGCCTGGTGGTCGT
>DOUV01000771.1 GCA_003520455.1 Chloroflexota bacterium
CATGGGGGGCCAGGTCCTGGACGCGCACCGGCGCCAGGTCCGGCTCCGCCACCCAGTAGAGCCGGTGATCGCCGGCCGGCAGAGCCTCTCCAACCTCGTTCCGAAGACCCTCGGTCGAGCTGACGAGAAGAATCCGCAACGTTTCGCCTGCGAGTAAGTTCACCAACTATCCCTCCACTCCGCTATGCGAGNNAAGGCTACAAACTGTAAGAAATAACGCTCACATTGTCAGAACCTTCAACCTGCAACCTGCAACCTATTTCTGCGTCGGAATCTGGTAGCGATTGATGATGTAGTCCACGTCCACCGACTCAGTGGAGAAGGGCCGGTCCATCCCGGGCGCCCGCAGAACGATGTCCACGATCCCCCCGGCATCTTTCACGTATTTCAAGACCAGCGCATCCTGAGCACTCACCGTCAACAGAATCGCCGTCGGCGCCCCGCCGGCCATCGCGTCCGACCCGCTGCTGGAGTTGCCACTCCGCGGCGCCTGGCCCGCTACGACCGCCGAGATCGCGACGTTTTGCAGCAGGTTGAAGGTCGCCTGTTTCTCGTCCTGCCCGCCGGCGTTTCCTGTCGCCGGAACGTTGAGGGAAAAGAGCAGGTCGACCTGATCGCCGGGCTTGAGAACCCCAACCCGGCTCATCAAGTCCTGGGCCGGAAAAGCCATCAAGACCTCATCCTCTGCGACGAGCACGGCGGTGCGGCCGTCCGCGCTGGTGACGTTGGGATCGACCAGCCGCTGGGCGAGAACGACCTCACCGGGGTAAAGGTCCACCAGCGTGAGCTGGCCCACCGCGTCCTCGACCTTGCTGACCGCCCCCTCAGGCACCGCCTCGATGGGCATCTCCCTGACTTCCAGCTTGTCGGCGGTCAGTGCCGAGCGAACCGTAATCGTCCCGGCGGCGACGACAACCGGCACCTTCGGCTGCGATACGTCCTGCCCGATCGCCTGGGCCTGGGCGCGCGTCAGCGCGACGAATGCGACGAACCCGGCCAGCACCGCCACGATCATGCCGGTCGTCAACCACAGGAATCCCCGCAACCGTCCCATGAAAACGTCCTCCTTGAGAAACCCTCACCGGTTTCTCTGCTCCGCCCGCTTTCCGTGTTCGTCTCAGCGGAAGGTCATCAACTCAAGCCAATCAGAACAAAATTCCAACACACCGCGCCACAGACCAGAATGTTACCGATCCGGAGCGCGAGCCAGACCCGCGGCCAGCGGCGGGCCAGGCACACCACCACGCCGAGCCAGAGAAAAGCCATACTCAACTTATAGACCGGCAAGATCATGGGCGACGTAAGATTCACGATCAGCGCCGGAATTGGGTTGGCCTCGATGTGGCCGTTCAGGATCCCGATGTGGGTGGTGATCACATCGAGCAGGTTGTAGCCGATCCAGAGACAGATTAAGTAGAAAGAGTTCATTGTCATCTCCACCTGCCAAAGCGCTGCGAGCTGCGTCTTCACGCCTGCCAAACCGAACTAAAAACTTGCTCAACCTCTAGCCGGGCGAGGGCGCCGATCAAGGCGTCAGACTTCCGAAGTCTGGTGAGGATCGTGCTTGCCCAAAGCGCGCTCCGATGTCCATGATCGAGGCGGGCACCGGCTGCGAACAAGACTTCGGAAGTCTTCTCTCCCACCCCCTGTGGGATGACTTGACTGTGCGCTAGGGCTCGCACTGCATCGTGGCTTCAGTGCTCAACCGGATCGTCGATGTACCACCCAGAGCTTGAATAATCACACCCGAGATGAGCTTGACGTCGTAGGTCACTACGACCTTGACCGAATCCGGGCCCGAGCACGAGCCTGACCGCGCCACAGAGATGCTCAGCGCCCCGGGGTCGAGCCCACTGGTCATCGCCATGGCTGCATTTTGGACGTCGGCCGTGCTGTTCGCCGGGATAATGCCAACCCGGGCGCCCTCGCGCGCGGCGTTGGCAATCGTGTCATAGCTAAAAATCACGATGCCGAATTCCATAATGCCGAGCAAGAGCAAGAGCAGCAGAGGAAGGATGAGGGCGTATTCCACCAGGTCCTGCCCCTGTTCACCCCGGAACCCTCCCGAGACTGCTCGTTGCCGGACCACGTTCACTATCCTTTCTGCTCGCCGGGTTGGAGGCTGCCGGGCTCGGGAAGAACCCGATCTTGAGAATTCCCATCGGCGGCCGGAAGCCAAGCCACACGGGAACATGCCCCTGCTCTCCAAGATGCTCAGGTGCCAAGCGCCGCCGGAATCTTGCTAAAATACACATCGACGAGCGTGGCGCCGACCTGCGCCAACACGGCCACCGCGACAACGGAGATCAACAGCGCGAGCAGGCCGTACTCAATCAAATCTTGCCCGTTCTCGCGCCCGAGCCAATACCGGATGCAATCGAAGTAGAAGCGCAGCATGTCCAGTCACCTCTGGAAGAACAAGAGAGGAACAACCTATTGTCTGCTAAAACACTGGCCCTCGCCCTGTGAGCGAGGGCCAGTGCACCTGACGTCCCGGTACAATTACTGGTGGCTTGAGCCGGGGGGATGGGGCCGTGGCTGGCCAACTGGAAGTCAGGGATGTCGTGGGGATGAAACGTTGATGTTACGCCGTGGCCCCACGATGTTTCTATAGTTGGTGTATTCTTACGTTCCGAGTTGGGCCGCAACATTGCCGAACACCGTGTTGACCCCGGCGCCCACCGCCGTGATGGCGGCCACCGCGGCGAGGGAGATCAAGAGGGCCAGCAGGGCATACTCGATCAGGTCCTGCCCTTCCTCACGCGCGAGGTACTGGCGGAGATAGACTGTCAGCATCTGCAACATAGTTCGTGTGCCTCCTGGGGCTGCGCCCCGTGTGTAAGAGAGAATGCCATGGAGAGATCAGATGAGCTGAAACTGCTGAGTACCATCCTCCCTCGTCGTGCGGTGCAGCGTGGGGTTTTGTCCCCAGGCGCTTCTTCACTATAATGCTCGCACGCTTGGGATTCTGCCTGGACCCAGGTGTTCTGGCCCCGCTAGTTGCCGCTATGCGGGGCCGCTTCACGTCGCCGCGAAGCGATGGTTCGGATGGGCGGTGATGCGTCTCTGCGTGGTCGGCCTGGGAACATTGGTGGCTGTCGCCGGCCGGCCGCTCGGCTCATAGGCCCCCCCTTTCTGCCTCTGCTCCAAACGCGCCCCCTTCCCGAAGGGTCTTGCGCGCTTCCCAACTGTGCCCTCATGATACCCGGCTTGCCTGCCGCCCGCATCGGAGAATGCGGACATTCTCGATAGGCGGATGCGACAATATTTGGAGTGAATCAACTTGGGAGAATTCGCTCACACCCGCGGCACAATTGTGCCGGATGACAGCACTCCCCCTCATCAGCGAGCTGCCATCCACTCGTTTGATGACACCCACCGTATCAAAGACCGTGAATACGCCTGGAGGCCCAGCTCGGGCGCCCCGGCAACAACCCGATTCCCGTAGGACCACATGCTGTGTGCCCCATCGCGCCTCCAAACATCCGTGTGGGGGAAATGTCAAAGGCGACCCTATACGGGCACACACTCTGTGCCCTAATCACCTAAAACAACGATGTGGGGGAAGGTCCTCGTAGGGGCACACGGCGTGTGCCCAATCACGTTCCAAAACAACAAGCTGGGGGAAAACAAGAAAGCGGTCCTTGTATGGGCACACGCCCTGTGCCAACCAGGTCCGAAACAACAAGCTGGGGGAAAACAAGAAAGCCGTCCCTGTACCAATACCCTACGGAATGTTCAGGATCGAATTGACACAAACATGGCGCTGAGGAAAATAGGACCGCTGAAAAGGCAAACGAAGCAGGAGAGTAAGGCGAATGACGGTCTTTGAGCGGCTGCTGGCACCGGCCCTGCCAACCCTGACAGCCATCGAGGAAGCCCGAAAGCAGCATCACAATGAGACCTTTACCTGGATAGATTTTGCAAGGGTCATGGTCTATTGCTTTACCAAAGGATGGAAGAGTTTGACATCCCTGGCGGTGGCCTGGCAGAATGCGGATGCGGCGCTCCAGGTGCCGGCGGTGCCGGTGATGACGCGCTCGGATGCCTTGCGACGCTTCTCGCCGGGATTACTCCGGCAGGCGCTGCACCAACTGGTCATGGCACTGCCTTTCCCGTCGAACCCTGAACTGGCGCTCTTAGGGCAGATTTATCTCGCCGACGGCAGTATTTTTCCGATCGTCCAAGGCTTGACCTGGACGAGCGGGAGCACTGAATCATCGATCAAAATGCACCTACTCTTCGATCTGAATAAGATGGTGGCGGTTGACTGTCGTATTGGCCTGGAAGATTCGAGTGAGCGCCAAGCGCTCCGTGACACGCTGACGGCTGGAATCACTTA
>DOUV01000653.1 GCA_003520455.1 Chloroflexota bacterium
CGTCTCGCCCGCTGCCCTGGCGGTGCAGGCCGACGCCACCGCTCCGGCGGCCGTCGAGAATGTCATCCGCCTGATCGTCGACCAGTTTGGACGGCTCGACGTCCTGGTGAACAACGTCGGCCCCTTCCTCGTCCGTTCGGCCCTGGAGACAAGCATCGCCGAGTGGCGCATGATCCTCGACGGCAACCTCTCAAGCGCCTTCTACTGCTCGAAGGCCGCGCTGCCCCTCATGCGCCAGCAACGGAGTGGCGCCATCATCAACCTCGGTTCGCTGAACGTCGAGTTGGCCCGCGGCGCCTCCACGGCGGTGGCCTACAATATCGCCAAAGCGGGGCTGGTCGTGCTGACGCGCTCGCTGGCCCGCAGCGAAGGCCCATACGGGATTCGCGTCAACATGGTCAACCCCGGCTTCATCGAGACGGAGAACACCACCGACGAGGATCGCACAATGCTGCCGCCCGTCATCCCCCTGCGCCGCCTCGGCCAGCCCGGCGACATAGCCGCGGCCGTGCGTTACCTCGTCTCGGACGACGCTGCTTACGTCACGGGGACGGTGTTTACGGTCAGCGGGGGGTTGTGGGTCTAACAGCAATTTCCGCCCTAATTCCTGACTTGAGAGAAGGCCTGAATGAAACTAGCTCCCTCCATTCTCTCGGCCGACTTCAGCCGCCTCGGCGAGGAGGTGCGCGAGGCCCTGGAGGCTGGCGTCGAGTGGATTCACGTGGATGTGATGGACGGCCATTTCGTTCCCAACATCACCATTGGCTCGCTGGTGGTAGAGGCACTGCGGCCATTGGCCAGGGAGTTTGGTGCCTTGCTCGACGTCCACCTGATGATCGAGAAGCCGGAGCGCTCCCTGGACGACTTCGCCCAGGCGGGCGCCGACATCCTCACGGTTCACGTCGAAACCTGCCCACACCTACATCGAACCGTCCAGACCATCCGTGCGCTGGGCGTGCGTCCCGGTGTCACGCTCAACCCGGCCACGCCGCTGGTGACGCTCGAAGAAATCCTGCCGGATGTCGACCTGGTGCTGATCATGAGCGTCAATCCCGGCTTCGGTGGGCAGCGCTTCATTCCTGCCAGCCTCAACAAAATCGCTCGCCTGCGCGGGATGCTGGACAGGCGTGGCCTGAGGAGTTGTCAAAAAATAACTTCCGCACTTCGTCAGTGATCCGGCAAGGGCATCAGTGGGGGAACGCGTGCTTGCCTTGTTCTGAGCCGAAACCGAATGTGACCTTTGTGGTGAAACCAGATGCATCGCCGATTCCTTTGGGGTATAATGCACACTATAACCAGATGTCCGAAGGGAGCGAGTCATGCGAATAGGCCCGATCCATCAATGTGCATGTCCCGAATGCCAACATCCCGAACCGAATCCGACCAAAGAATTGCACCGGCAACTGAACTTCTTTCTGAGCACCCTCGATGAATATCAAAGGCGATTGTATGTGGGCCTCGAATCCAAGAAACTGGGACGCGGTGGTGATGGTCGCATGGCTCAAATTACCGGCTTGAACCGAGATACCATCGCGAAAGGCCGGCGTGAACTGGAACACGCCGTGCCTCTCGAGCGTATCCGCGCACCGGGTGCCGGGCGGAAACGCGTTGAAAAAAGATCCCACGATCCTGACGGCCCTGCATGAACTCGTGCAAGGGAACACGGCGGGCGATCCGTGCAGTGCTTTGAAGTGGAAGCGCAAAAGCCTCCGCGAACTCAGTGCCCAATTGCAGCCCAACTATTCCGTCAGCCCGCCGACGGTGGCGCGGCTCCTGACCGCACAGGATTATTCGCTCAAGGTTAATCGGAAAACGTTAGCCGTCTCCAGTCCCCACCGGGACGACCAGGTCCAGTATTTGGAAGCCCAAAAACAAGCCTTTTTCGGGCGGGGCTGGCCGGTGATTAGTGTCGATACCAAGAAACGCGAATTGATTGGACTGTTCAAGAACCCTGGGACGGCATGGTGTCGGGATCCCCATCGGGTCAATATCTATGATTTTCTTTCCCTTGCCCAAGGGATTGCGATTCCGTATGGCATTTATGATCTACGCTTCAATGAAGGGTTTGTGTCCGTGGGCACCTCCGCCGATACGTCGGAGTTTGCCTTGGAGTCCATTCTGTGGTGGTGGCAAACCTATGGACGGGTGCGCTATCCTCAGGCACCCGAATTGTTGATTCTAGCAGATGGCGGAGGCAGTAATGGCTATCGGCCCCACTTGTGGAAATATGCCCTACAACACCGCTTCGTAGATGTCGCCGGACTATCGGTCACGGTGTGCCATTACCCGAAGGGGGCATCGAAATGGAATCCGGTCGAGCATCGGCTGTTTGGACCGATTAGTTGTAACTGGGCGGGTCAACCGCTTGTCAGTTACGAGGTGATGCTCAACTACCTCAACGCCACCAGCACCGCCCAGGGGCTCGTGGTCCACGCTCGGTTAACGGACAAGCAGTTTCAGAAGAAAATCAAGATTTCAGATAAACAGATGGAAGAACTCCATCTGCACAAGCACGAGACGTTTCCCCAATGGAATTACACCATCCGACCCTCTCTCAACCGAGTACAGATCACATGAGAGATTGCGGAAGTTATTTTTTGACGATTCCTGAGTCATGTCGAGATCGAAGTCGACGGCGGCGTCAACGCAACCACCATCGCCAGTGTGGTACAGGCCGGTGCCACGGTGATCGTGGCCGGCTCAGCGGTCTTCAACTCGTGCGCTTCGGTCATGGAGAACGTGCGTGCGCTGCGCGCGGCTGTAGGGCAAATTGCCAATGTGTCCAACGATAGTTGCTGACTCGTGCGGCTGTAGGACAAATTGCTTATTTGTCCACGATGGAGAATGGGCGCCGGGTTTTCCTGGATCATTGCAGCGGTATGCCACGGCTGCCCTTTGGCCGTGGCACGGCATCGCCAGGTTTCGACCACGGCGGAGCAAGACGGCATAAGATTTTTTCGAACCCGACAAAGGAGCGAGGGATGACTGTTGCCTCCGACGCCACCGGCCACCAGCAGCAGGTGCTGCTCGATGAGCTCTCTATCAACACAATCCGCTTCCTCGCTGTGGACGCCGTGCAAAAGGCCAACAGCGGCCACCCTGGCTTGCCGATGGGAGCAGCTCCGATGGCATACGTGCTCTGGACGCGCTTCCTGAAGCACAACCCGCGCGACCCGCAGTGGTTCAACCGCGACCGCTTCATCCTCTCGGCCGGACACGGCTCAATGCTGCTCTACGCCCTGCTGCACCTGAGCGGCTACGACCTGCCGCTGGAGCAGCTCCAACGGTTCCGGCAGTGGGGCAGCCAGACGCCCGGCCACCCCGAGTACGCGTTGGCACCTGGCGTCGAAGTGACGACGGGGCCGCTGGGCCAGGGCTTCGCCACCGGCGTCGGCATGGCCATCGCCGAGCGCTTCCTGGCCGCGCGCTTCAACCGGCCGGGCTTCCCGATTGTGGATCACTACACCTACGCCATCGTCTCGGACGGCGACCTGATGGAAGGGGTGGCATCGGAAGCCGCATCGTTGGCCGGCCACCTGCGGCTGGGCAGGCTGATCTACCTTTACGATGACAACAAGATCTCGATCGAGGGCAGCACCGAGCTGACCTTCACCGAGGACGTGGCCGGTCGCTTCAAGGCCTACGGCTGGCACGTGCAGCCGGTCGCCGACGGCAACGATCCGGGCGCCATCGGGGCCGCCATCGAGCAGGCACGGGCGGTGATGGACAGGCCCTCGCTGATCCTCGTCCGAACGCACATCGGATACGGGAGCCCCAACAAGCAAGACAAGGCCTCGGCCCACGGCGAGCCGCTCGGCGAAGCGGAGGTGCGGCTGACGAAGCAGAACCTCGGCTGGCCTGAAGAACCACTCTTCTACATTCCGGACGACGTCGCGAGCCACCTGCGGGAGGCCCACGAGCGCGGACCGGCGGTGCAGGCCGAGTGGGGAGCCCTCCTGGCTCGCTACGCCGAGGAGCACCCCACGCTGGCAGCCGAGTTTCGGCAGTGGCTGGCGGGCGAACTGCCCGGGGGATGGCACACCGACATGCCCGTCTTTGAGGTTGGTACCAGCCTGGCGACGCGCGCAGCCAGCGGCAAGGTGCTCAACGCCCTGGCGCCGCGCGTGGGCAACCTGATCGGCGGCTCGGCCGACCTGGCCGGCTCGAACAACACAACCCTCAAAGGTGAAGCCTCATTCCAAAGTGAGACACCGCACGGGCGGAACATGCACTTCGGCGTGCGCGAGCACGCCATGGCCGCCGCGCTGAACGGCATGGCCCTCCACGGCGGGCTGCGGCCCTACGGCGGGACCTTCCTGGTCTTCAGCGACTACATGCGCCCGGCGGTCCGGCTCAGCGCCTTGATGCACCAGCCGGTGATCTACGTCTTCACCCACGACTCCGTCGGCCTGGGCGAGGATGGCCCCACCCACCAGCCCGTCGAGCACCTGGCGGCCCTGCGCGCCATCCCCAACCTGGTGGTCATCCGCCCGGCCGATGCCAACGAGACCGCCGAGGCCTGGCGGGTCGCCCTCGAGCGGC
>DOUV01000768.1:0-7862 GCA_003520455.1 Chloroflexota bacterium
CCGCGGCCGAGGCAGCTTGCTTCGTGGAACCGGCGCGGAGGTCGCCGGCGGCAAAGAGCCCGGGTATCGAGGTCATCAGCGTCTTGTCGGTCACGACGAATCCGTGCTGGTCAAGCCCGGCTTTGTCCTTCACCAGCATGCTGTTGGGGGTGAGGCCGATGAAGACAAAGACACCGTCGTAATGCCACTCCTCCAACTCGCCGGTCAAACGATCCTCGACGATGATGGCTTCGAGTTTGTTTTTGCCTTTGAAGGCCTTAATCGCGTGATTGAGGATGACCGACATGTTCGGCATCTCGGCCACTTTGTCCTGGGCAATCCGGCTGGCTTTCGGCTGCGGGCCAGACTCGACGATGTCCACCTGAGTTGCGAATTTGGTCAGGAAGAGACCTTCTTCAAAGCCGCTGTTGCCCCCACCGACAACGAGCACCTTCTTCCCTTTGTAGAACGCGCCATCACACGTTGCGCAGAAGTGGATGTTAACGCCGATCAGATCGTCTTCACTGGGCACACCCAACTTACGATAGTGCGCCCCGGTTGCCAGGAGCGCCGCTTTGGTGCCGTACTCGTGGCCAGCGACTGTGGTCAAGCACAGGTATCCGCGCTCTTCGGAGATGTCCATCACCTCTTGGGCGCGAAGAATTTCGACGCCGAAACGGCGCGCCTGCCGTTCCAGCCGGGCGGCAAACTCTGCACCCGAGATACCCTCATCAAAGCCGGGAAAATTGTCGAGCACTTGCGTGATGCCTGCCTGCCCTCCAAGAGCGGCCCTCTCGATGACGAGGATATCCAAACCCTCCCGCGCCATGTATAGCGCCGCGGTGAGCCCGGCGGGGCCCCCGCCGACCACAATGCTGTCGTAGAAGTCACGCTGCGCCTTTGTCTGGAGGCCCAGTTTCGCGGCGAGGTCGGCGTTGGACGGTTCGACCAGGATCGAGCCATCGGGAAAGACGATGGTGGGGATGATGCGCTTGCCGTTGTTGATTTGCTCGACGAACGCCATGGCCTCCGCGTCATGCTCAATATCGACATTGACGTAGGGCACACGCTGCTCGCCGAAGAATTGTTTGGCGCGCTTGCAGTCCGGGCACCAGACAGTGCTGTAGACGATGATCGAGTCGGAACGGTTCTGTTCCATTGGTCACTCCTCAAATGCTGTAGATGGCTGCAGTGCCGGCAAACCGAGGGCCACGTCCCTGCGGACGAGCCAGTTCAGTATTCGGATCCCTCAATTCTTTCGGAGAGGGCTTTCGCGGTGCAAAGCTCCTGGAACCGGCTGGACCACCGGTCACGTGACCGGCGCGAGCGCGTGATCTGGAGACTTCCAAAGTCCGATTATCATAGCATTGCTGGCCGGAATCTGTATGTAGCCGATCTCACGAAGAGGTCACGCTTCGCAGAAACCGAACGGTGCCGGTACGTTTGGGGAGGGCAGACGTGGCACCGGCAAAAGAAGACCCGAACAAACGATTGCCTGTTCGGGTCGCCCGGCTGGCCTATTCAGTTGGCGGAGTGTGCCGCGATCCCCTGCCTTACTCCCTGGTCTGGTAGAGGCGCTCGCGGATGGCGAGCAGTTCGCGGCGAAGTTGATCGTCGCCCTCCACCGATTCTTTCATCTTCTCGAAGCCGTAGAGGACGGTCGAGTGATCGCGGCCACCCAGGGCCTCACCGACCTGGGCGAGCGAGGCGTCGGTCTCCTCACGGGAGAGGTACATTGCGACCTGGCGCGCGTAGGCGATGGCCTTGCGCCGGCTCGGCCCACGCAGGTCTTCCACGCCGACGTTGTAAAAATGGGCGACCTCACGCAGAACCGTGTCGAGTTCGACCCCTTCGGGGCGGTCCAGGATCTCGCGCAGCACGCGCTCGGCCAATTCGAGGGTGAGCGGTTGGCCGCCGAATTGGGCGTGCGCGACAACCCGGATGAGCGCGCCTTCCAGTTCGCGAATGTTGCTCTGCACCCTGTGGGCGATCAACTCAATCACAGCCGGTGAAACCGGGAGCGGTTGCGTCTCGGCTTTGGCGTGGAGGATGGCGATGCGCGTCTCCAGGTCGGGCGGGGCGATGTCGCAGACCAGGCCGCCTTCGAAGCGCGAGCGGAGCCGGTCCTCAAGCAGCATGATCGCTTTGGGCGGGCGATCGCTACTGATGACGATCTGCTTGTTGGCGGCGTGCAAGGAGTTGAAGGTGTGGAAGAACTCCTCCTGGGTACTCTCTTTCCCCGCCAGGAATTGGATGTCGTCGATCAACAAGACATCGACGTTGCGGTAGCGCGCTCGGAAGGCTTCGGTGTTCTGCGAGCGGATGTCGGCGATGAAGTCGTTCGTGAAACGCTCGGAGGAGACATAGACCGGACGGAGGCTCTTCCCGAAGGCTTCGTGGGCGATGGCATGAAGCAGGTGCGTCTTGCCCAACCCGACGCCGCCGTAGATGAAGAGCGGGTTGTAAGCGATCGCCGGGCGCTCAGCGACGGCCAGCGCAGCGGCATGGGCCAGGCGGTTCGAGGGACCGACAATAAAGGTGTCGAACGTGTAGCGTGCCTGCAATGGATGGCTGACAGCATCGTCGGCCGCTAAGTGCTCGTTTCGAGCAGGCATGGCATGTCCGTTTCCGGGGGGTCCCGCGGGGTCGTCTCCCGGCGGGGCGGCCAGTCGAGTATCGCGTTCGGCCGTTAGGGGGGGCACGCTTACGGGGCGGACCGGTGGATCATCGGATCGAGATTGGTGTGGGGAGCGCACGACGAACTGCAGCGCGACGCTGCGGCCAACGTGGCGCTCGAGGGTCTGCTTGATCGTGCGATGGAGTCGATTGGCCAGCCACTCCACCGCGTATGGGCTGGGGGTGCTGATGACAAAAACACCATCTTCGAGGCCGGCCAGCTCGGTTCCCTTCATCCAGGTGTCAAACGTAGCGCGAGTCATCTGGAGTTGAATATCGCCGAGGGCGGCATCCCAGGTTCTTTTGAGATCGAGTGTCCGCATATAGAGAACTCCGGCAGCAGACGCGAAAGCGAGACACCGAAAAGCGCCTTCAAGGGCGCCTACCGGACAACGGTAAACCAGGTTACGAGCGGCCTTATTGTCTCGTTGGTCGTGGGGATACCGCTTCTCCGCAAGCGGACGGGCAGAAAGAGGTTGGTTGATAGCGGGCGGCACTGGGGATTTCACGGCCGGCACAAGCGGCTTCGTCACCACGCTACCAGAAGGGCTGGACGCCACGCCCGACACTGTGACCATCGCCCGTCTTGACGACCAAGTGGATGCCATTCTAACAAAGAGGGCGAGTAACTGCAAGTCTGATTGTCTTAAAATACTGGCCGGGGAGGACGGTTTTAATGTATGTTATGTCTTGTGACGGGCGGCGTACGAGTTGTGTGGGCGGCCCCGGCTTTTGCAGGAGTGAGGGGGTTTCTGGCCGGGAGTGCGCCTGGCGTCGAATTGGGTCGCTTTTGGGAGGATGGTATAATCGCCGTCGTTTCACAGAAGGAGGTTCACCCTGAGTCGCGCACACCGTGTTCTCCCGGTCATCGTTGCTGTTTTCGTGTTGGTTTGGCTGCCCGCTCGGCTGGCTCGGGCCGATCCCGGCTTTGGCGGCCGTGCTGGCCAGGTGCTCCCAGTGCCGCCAGCGGCCAGCGAGGTGCAGGTTCTGGATGCCGAGACGGGAGAGCCGATTGGCGGCGCGGTGGTGCAGGGGAGTGGCGAGGTGCGCGTGACGGATAGCGCCGGGCGTAGCGCCTGGCCGGCCGCGGGCCCCTACGTCGTCACAGCCGTGGGGTACGAGCCGGTTCGTCTCCGGTCCGGCCGCTCCACCGTACGGCTGCGAGCGATGGCCCGCAACGGCAGGGTTGTCGACCAGGAGGGCGTGCCGGTGGCGGGGGCCATCATTGCCCACGACGGTGTCTGGGCCGAGAGCGACACGGCCGGGCGCTTCGCCTTCCGCGGCGATCTCACAGAGGGTGAGGTGATCGTCAAGCGCGCCGGGTACCGGCCCTTCGAGGGGTCCTGGGATGGGAAGAGCCCGCTCGTGTTGGAGCGGCTCGAACTGCGCGCGCTCTACATCTCCTTTCCCCGGCTGTCGCCCGACTATGTTCCCCACCTGCTCGAGCGCATGGCACAGCGCGGCTACAACGGCGTTGTCCTCGACGCCAAGAGCGACCGCGGCCTGCTGGGCTGGGACAGCCAGGTACCGCTCGCCCGGGAGTTGCCCGAGGTCAACAATCAAGCCTGGATGCCCATCACCGAGGTGCTGAAGCTCGCGAAGCAGTACAACTTCTACACGGTTGCTCGGGTTGTCACGTTCAAGGATCACCCGCTGGCGACAGCCTTCCCCCAGCGTGCCGTCCGCCGTGGTGATGGCTCGGTTTGGATCGACATCGAAGGGCTGGGGTGGAGCGATCCCTTCCTGCGCGAGAACTGGGATTACAATGTCGAGTTGGGCAAAGAGTTGGCGGCGATGGGATTCGATGAGATCAACTACGACTACATTCGTCTGCCGACCGATGGGGCGATCAAGGAGATCGTCTGGCCGATCGAACACACCTACGAGATGCGCACCGGCGCAATTGACGGCTTTCTGAACGAGGTGCGCCTGGCGCTGCGTCCCATGCGCGCGCTGCTGAGCGGCGATGTCTTCGGCCTCGTACCGAGCGTTGTCAAGGGCAACGATATGGGCATCGGCCAAACCGTCGAGACCATCACCCCCTACCTGGATATTCTCTGCCCGATGGTCTATCCCAGCACCTTCATTCCCGGGAACCTGGGGTTGAAGGACCCCCATCGCGAGCCCTACGAGGTCGTCTACCGGTCGGTCGTCGCGGCGAGTAAGCGCACGACGACACCCATCCGACCCTGGCTCCAAGGTTACAGCCTCGGCGTCGAATTCGGCCCCCGCGAGTGGTCGGCCGAGGTGCAGGCTGCACTAGATTCGACTGATATGGGGTTCGTCTTCTGGCTGGCCAGCGGGAAGTATGACGGCCTCCTCAAGGCCGATCTGCCGACCAGGACCGCGGTCAAGTAGCTGAACAGCGCTGGCAGGTTCGTAGGAACCGCTCGAGCGGTGCCAGGGGCGCTGAAGGAGGGGCATACGGCGGTGCGCCCTACACGCCAGTCCTGCCCGGCGAAAGCGACGCACGCGGAGCGACGCGGGGGTGAGGTGCCTCGGCGTTTTTCTCCTGGCCCCTTCTTCCCCTCACCCCTGCACGAGCGAGTGCTTCCCCGGATTGTCCATGTCTGACCCGTAGTGCCACCGTGGGTCGCTCCCTCGCCCGGGGGCCGCCGGTGTCCGCCCGAGAGGCTACGACGCGGGGAACGCTACAATGATGAGCCGGTGGCTGTTGTCGGTGTAGGGCCAGCAGGTGACGAGGGTCAGGCGCGTGTCGTTGGTGGGGGCGATCCACTGGGCGTTGCGCTGGCGCACCTCCGCCGGCTGGCCGCGCTCGGGCAGGATCAGTTTCTGGGCGACCCGGTTGGTGACGGCTGTTCCGCCGGCCGTGTAGAGGGAGATCGCATCGCCCTCGTTGAGGCTCACCAACCAGCGGAAGACCTCGCCTTTGATGTTATGATGGCCTGAGATAACCGTGTTGCCTGGTTGTCCGGCAGGTGCTGAGTTTTGGTGCCAGCCGGCAGCGTAGTCGACGACGACCCACTCGCTCTGCTGCAGACCGTTCGACCAGACCGTGCGCCACCCCGTTGGCACGACTCGTGCATCGAGGCCTATGCTGGGAGCCACAATGCGCACCGGCGCCCCGGCTCGGGCGGGCGGGCTCGCCGGGACGGTGCTACCGGCGGGGATCGTTAGCTGCTGGCCAGGGAAGATCCGGCCGGGATCGGCCAGGCCGTTGGCGGCGACCAGCGCCTGGGTGCTCGTGCCATAAGGATAACCATCGATGACTGTTCGGTTGCAGCTTGCGCTTGACGTTCTGGAGATCGATACCGCGGTCAGATTAGTGGCCGCCACGGCCGAGTGGGTGGATGACTTCGAGGCCGGGTCACCACTGCTGGTGACCCAGGGGACCGCCGCCATCCGCGACCTGCGCCGTCACTGCCCCGACCACCGGCTCATTGCCGACCCTAAGGTTGCCGACGCCGGCGCGCTGATCGCCGAGGCCTGTTTCAGCGCCGGTGCCGATGGCATCACCGTGCTGGCGCAGGCCTCACAGATGACGCTCGAGGCGGCGCGCACGGTCGCAGACCGCTACGGTGGCGCCATCTGGCTGGACCTCATCGGGAGTGAGAATCCGACGGTGCGCGCCCAGGTGATGGCGCCCCTGGTGGACGGGTTTATTATCTACCGGCCCCCGTCCGGGCTCCCGCGGGTGGTGGTTGACACCATTCTGGGGTTGGGCAAACCGGTGCGGGTGGCCGGGGGGCTGACCGTCGAGACGGTGGCGCGGTTGGCAGGGCTGGCCCTCGATGGGATCATCGTCGGGTCGGCGATCCTGCACTCCGACAAGCCAGGGAGCATGGCACGGGCCTTTCGAACTGCCCTGGAGGAGCTCGCATGAACGAGGAGATTCAACGGATCCTGGCGGAACTCTTGCCGGTCGTCCGGCAGGTCAGCGATGACCAGGTGACCCGGCTGGCACTGGCGATTCAAGACGCGCGGCGGACCTTTGTGATGGGCGAGGGGCGGACGGGGCTGATCGTGCGAGCCTTTGCGGCCCGCCTGGCCCAACTTGCGTTCCCGGCATACGTCATCGGCGAGACGACTACCCCCGAAGTCGGGGCCGGTGACCTGCTCATCGCCGCCAACGGATCGGGGGATTTTCCGATCACGCTGCTGGTGGCCCAGCAGGCGCAGACGGTCGGCGCCCGTGTCGCCGGCCTGACGGCGGTCGCGGCGAGCTCGCTCGCCCAGGTGGCCGATCTCGACGTGGTGCTACCTGGGGTTGTCAGAGGACAACCCGGATCGGCCCAGCCGTTTAGCGCACTTTTCCAGCAAGTGTTGTGGGTCTATCTCGATGCGGTCGCGCTGCGGCTGGCGGCCGAGGGCAACAGTCCGGCCCCGCGGCGCGGCCAGGAGTAGACGCCGCCTTCTCCCTCCAATTCATGATCACCAGGAGACCGAGACGTTCGCTCTCAGCGATCGAAATAGGCGCGCCGGTCGCCGTGCCACACCCGAAAGGCGTCAAGTATCCGCCCGGCGTGGCCCGGGTCAATGTCTGGAGGCAGGTCGTTTTCAGCAAACCAGGCTGCGTCCAGCACCTCGAGGTCGTGGGAGGGCTTCGCCGCCACCTGGCTTCCGTTCATCGGTTTGCAGAGAAAGAGAAAATGGTAGAGGTGGTGGCGGCTCAACGTGCCGCAGAGGCGCGAGTCGTGGACACCGACCAGGGCGACCGCCTCGGCGCGCGCCCCCGTTTCTTCGAATGCCTCGCGCACGGCCCCCTCGGCCGGCGTCTCACCGACAGAGAGCGCGCCGCCGGGCATGGCCCACAGCTGGTTGTCGGCCCGCCGAATCAGGAGAATCTTCCCCTCGTCGTCGATGATGGCCGCATCGGCGACCGTGATCGGCGTCGGCCGGGAAAAGATCGGCGCGCGCAACGTTTCGATCTCTGCGAGGGGCTGTCCTGTTGCCAGGGCGAGCATCTCCATCGCGATGGTCTGGATCGCGCGATAGTTCGACCGGTCGTAGATGTTGTCGGAGAAACGGAGCCCCATCGCCGACATATCACGGAGCCTGTCGGCCCAGAGGGCGAGTTGTTGGGCAGGTGTCATCGTTGATACTCGCCGAGCCAGGAGACCCGGCTCAGTTCATCGTCGCAGCTCTCTCGAAGCAACCGTAACATCTCTACCGAATCCTCCGCTATGATGGACACTGTTGGCGAATTGGTACAAGTGGCAGGCGCCGGTTTGTAGTGCGCGCTTCAG
>DOUV01000768.1:7913-10925 GCA_003520455.1 Chloroflexota bacterium
GCTGAAGCGCGCACTACGAACTGTTCGCCCTCTCTGGAGACGATTTCGCCAACAGGATCTATGATGCCGTGGGCTTCTTGCCAGTCCTGTTCCCTCAATCCGACATTTCGTACACATCATACGATGTGCAAGATTGGTGTCAACCGGGCCTTCTCCTGGATGTACGCGCCGCCTACCGCGCCTGCTCGGTTGGCGGGGGCTTGCCGGCCTCGACGTACATCCTGGTGCGGAGCGCGGCCAGCCCGCTGCTCAGGAAGACCGGATAGTGGTTGGAGGGGCTCAGGGCGTGGAACTCGCGCGGCAGGTGGGCCAGTTGGTCGGCGGCCCGCTGACGTGCCTCGGCCAGGGTGGTGTCACGGAGAATGCGCCCATTCTCCATCACCTTGACCAGCAATGGTTGAACACTGTCGGCCGCCGCGGGCGGCGCTTCGTCGGCCAGGCTGATGACGTCGAAGGCGAACCGGCCGTCGCGACGGGCGTGGCGGAAGACCTGCTTGCGCCCCGGCAGGGTGGCCTTGCCGGCACTGAGCTTGATGTGGTAGCCCGCCTCGTCCTCGACCAGTTTGTAGACGCCACCCAGCGCCGGGACGTCCATCGAGACTCCGAGCTCGGTGCCCACACCGAAGATGTCGATCCGGGCGCCATGGGCCAGCAAATCGGTGATCTTGACCTCGTTGAGATCGCCACTGGCCAGAATCTTGACGCCGGGCAGCCCGGCCTCGTCCAGCATCTGGCGGGCGGCCTGGCTGAGCGCCACCAGGTCCCCGCTGTCGAGGCGGATGCCGCGCAACTGCTCGCCGCGAGCGGCCATCTCGTGGCCGACGACGATCGCATTCTGGACGCCCTCGAGGGTGTCATAGGTGTCAACCAGCAAGGTGGTGTTGTGAGGGAAATCGCAGGCGTAGGCGCGAAAAGACTCCAACTCGCTCAGGAAAGACATGACGTAGGCGTGCGCCATCGTCCCGTAGACGGGGATGCCGTAGCGCATACCGGCGAGGACGTTGCTGGTCCCGACGCAGCCGGCCAGGTAGCTGGCGCGGGCGACGTACAGCGCGGCATCGGCGCCATGGTCGCGGCGGGGCGAGAAATCGACTACTGCCCGCCCCTGCGCGGCCAGAACGATCCGGGCTGCCTTGCTGGCCCACATCGTCTGGGAGTTGATCACGTTGAGCAGGAAGGTCTCGACGATCTGAGCCTCGACGCGTGGGGCTGTCACGGTCAGGAGCGGCGCCGGTGGGAAGTTGATGGTCCCCTCGGGCGTCGCCCAGACATCGCCGCTGAAACGGAACGATGCGAGATACTCGAGAAACCGTGTGCTGAAGAGGTTCAGGCCGGCGAGGTAGTCGCGCGCGTCCGCGTCGAAGCGCATCCTCTCCAGGTAGGTCAGGGCCTGTTCGATGCCGGCGACGACCAAAAAGGCGCGCTCGGGCGGCAACGAACGCACGAAGAGATCGAAGGTGGCGCGCTCGTTGTGACCGTGGCGCAGGTAGCTGTCGGCCATGGTCAGCTCGTAGAGATCGACCATGAGAGCCATATCGGCGGTGGAGATCCAACAGATACGAGATGGGGACATTGGTTTCCCTCTCCTCGTCATGAAGATTGAGGACGATGGTGTTCGCGATGCAAGCGCGCGAGGAGCCATTCGCGTCGATCGCGGCCGGTCCGTTTCATTCTCGTCTCAGATCATACCCTGACCGCCAATGAGCGAAAAGTGAGGAGGTCTCCGTCAGCGTACTGAGGCAGGCCGATTCAGGCCACGCGGTTGGCGATGGGCCCCGCCGGGATTTGACGGGCTCGCCCCCGGCCGCTAGCATCCGCTCAGCCATTCGGAGCAACGTGCGCGGAGGAGCGGGGCGCGAATATGGACAGATTTAACCCCGAGGAGCATCCCCATCGGCGTCTCAATCCCTTGACCGGTGCCTACGTCGTCGTGTCGCCGCACCGGATGAAGCGGCCATGGCAGGGGCAGGTGGAGAAGTTGCCCCCCGATGTGCTCCCGGCCTACGATCCTACCTGCTACCTCTGCCCCGGAAACGAACGCGCCGGTGGGGCGCGCAACCCCAGCTACAGCAGCACCTTCGTCTTTGATAACGACTTTGCGGGTGTGCTGCCCGACACACCGCCGGGCGAGTTCCGCGTGGATGATCTCCTGCTGGCTGAGAGCGAGCGCGGCATCGCCCGGGTGCTCTGCTTCTCGCCGCGCCACGACCTGACCCTCCCGGTGATGAGCACGGCGGAGATTCGCGCGGTGGTAGATGCCTGGATCCAGCAGACCGAGGTGCTCGGGGCGATCCCCTGGATTCGCCACGTGCAGTTGTTCGAGAACCGTGGTGCGATGATGGGCGCGAGCAACCCGCATCCCCACGGCCAGATTTGGGCCACCGAGCACCTCCCCGATGAGCCGGCCAGGGAGTTGGTGGGGCAACGCAACTTCTGGCAGGCCCACAACCGCTGCCTGCTCTGCGCCTACCTCGAACTCGAGCTCGCCCGGGGGGAGCGGCTGGTCTGCGAGAACGAGCACTTCGTGGTGCTGGTGCCCTTCTGGGCCGTCTGGCCCTTCGAGACGATGGTTCTCCCGCGCCGACACGTGCCGAACCTGCCCGCGCTACAGCCTGCCGAGCGGGACGAGTTGGCCGGCATCGTTCGGCGCCTGGGCATCCGCTACGACAACCTCTTCGAGACCTCGTTTCCATACTCGATGGGCTGGCACCAGCAACCGATGGACGAGCAGAGCTACCCCGAGTGGCATCTCCACGCCCACTACTTCCCGCCGCTGCTGCGCTCGGCCACCATCCGCAAATTCATGGTCGGATTCGAGATGCTCGGCACGCCGCAGCGCGACCTCACCCCCGAGCGCGCCGCCGAACGCTTGCGCGCGCTCTCCGAGATCCACTCCAAACGGGAGGGCAGCGCCTAGAGCACCGGTCACGTCATCCCGCGGGGGGCGGGACAAGACTTCCGAAGTCTTGTTCGCAGCCGGTGCCCGCCTCTATCACCGTCGTCGGAGCGCGC
>DOUV01000768.1:10943-14643 GCA_003520455.1 Chloroflexota bacterium
CAGACTTCGGAAGTCTGAGTACTTGACCGGCGCTCTAGTTGCGCGACTGGCCGCGAGGTCGAGGGCAGCACCGTCCCCCAAAAGGCGTACGCGGTCTCATCGACGAATGCTCGTTGTAAGGAGAAAGAAATACATGGAATAGCGGCCCACAGATCCTCGCTCCATCTGATGTGGAAGGCACTGGGCCGGAGTTAGGATGGCACCATGTGCGCCGAATCTCACTCATCTGTCGCCGAAAGAAAGCAGGAATTTCCATCTATCGCGTCGGTCGTCCCGGCGGATGAGTCATTCTCTGACGGCGCAAGGAGGTGCTTTATGAGCCAGCACAGGATTCAGAGAGCCGTCTCTCTCTCATTGATCGTCGCCGTCCTGCTCACAGCCCTTGGCGTGGCGCCAGCGGCAGCGATGCCCCGCGAGGACCGATCATCGCGAGACTCCTTGGCGTTCCAATCCGGCCAGTACTACATCGTCCGTCGGGGCGATACTCTCTACGGCATTGCACGCCGGTTCGGGACGACTGTCGAGGCGATCATGGCGGCGAATGGCCTGCGCTCGACGACCATCTACATCGGCCAGTCGCTCTTCATCCCTGGCTATCAGCGCATTGAATTTCAACGTGGCAGTACAAGCGCGACGGTGCGAGGCGCGTTGGCGGCCAATCAGCTTGACACCTACGTGTTGAGAGCGCTGGCCGGGCAGACCATGATCGTGCAGGTTGTGGCGCCGCGAGGGAACATGCTGCTCTCGATCCATGGGGCGAACGGTGAGGTGCTCAAGTCATCGGGCGCCGGGTCGGCGAGTTGGAGCGGACGGCTGCCGACAACGCAGGACTACTTCATCACGATCGGCGCCGAGGGCGGCGTGGCAGCGAACTACAGCCTGCAAGTCACGATCCCGCCACTGAGGCCTCAGTAGCGACGAGATTGGAGCATACCCTCGCAGCTCTGTCACTTCTCCTGTGATGGGTTCAGGCACGTACAAACTGTACGTGCCTGAACCCATCAGGTTACCGGAGCCACGATACC
Source organism: Chloroflexota bacterium (assembly GCA_003520455.1). Next base: position 11,969 of record DOUV01000768.1, read on the forward strand.
AGGGTAGCAATCACTCTCCGATCTCAAACTCAAGCGGTCGCACAAGCGAGTCTTGGATATAGATATCGGCACGGTAGCGACCGGGCAGCCAGGGCCCCTGGTTACGGAGCGTGAATTCGGCCCGCCGGTTGTCACTGATCTGCTGGGTGAATTCGGCAACCTTCGTCTCGGGTGGGTTGCCCTCCACCTCCACAGCGATCCACACGACGCGGACGGGTGTCTCGGGTGGGGCGTTGCGCACCTGGAGGATCAGGTGGATCTCATCGCTCGGGGCGAACCGGGTGGTGGGCTCGACCGGTTTGAAATCGGCGGTGGCGCCGCGGGCCAGAACGGCGCTGGCCAGTTCGACGCCGCGTTGGCTGCGGCAGGAGGCGAGGGCAATCAAGAGCGGGAGCAGAACCACAAGCAGCCCGAGATCCTGCGTGCGTCTTGCCATCGTTGACTCCGTGCTCAGTCCCTTCGGGTGAGGTCAGGGAGGAGGACCGCAATGCCGGCGCCAATCCGACCGGCGACGGTGAGTGATATTCCCGCCATCCAGGAGGTCGCCCGCCGGACCTGGACGGCAACCTATGCCGGTATGATTCCCGAGGCGACCCAGGCGGCCTTCCTCGAGCGCGCCTACAGCCGCGAGGAGCTTGAACGCCGCCTGGCTCACCCTGCGATCCGGGCCTGGGTGGCCGGGCAGGACGGGCGCGTGGTTGGCTACCTCTTCTTGCATCTCCCTGAAGATCTCCACACCCATGTCCCTGAACTCGCTGCGATCTACGTACTTCCTGAGGCCCAAGGCCGGGGCTTCGGGCTCGCGCTCTTCGAGGCGGCGGTTCAGGCAGTGCGCACGGCGGGTGCCAGCGTCCTGTGGGTCGTCGGTCACCGCGACAACCATCGCTCTCGGTCCTGGTACGAGCGCCGGGGCTTCGTGTACGATCATGATACCGTCGCCTGGCAGAGTATCCCCGAGGCTGTCTACCGGCTCGAGATTGCGGGTTGAAGGGTTCAGACGTTGCCGGTCACACTGCATGCCAGTGCCCAACCCGTCCAGACGCCCGGGCGTTCTCTCCCACCCCTGCAACCGTTCACCCTGCGTCCACTACCAGCACGGCCCCGGCCCGCGGGCCGAGGGCCAGCGTGGCGATTTGGCCGCCGACAACCTCGTAGGGGCGATCGCGGGGGGCGAGGAGGTTGTGCAGGCGAGTGCCCTCCGGCAGACCCAAGCGATCGGTGACCGGCAGGGGAAGCGGCTGCCGCCGCCGGCCGACATTGACGGCGACGATGAGGGTTTGGTTCGCCAGGCGCCGGGCAAAGGCGAAGAGCGGATCCTGAGCGTAGAGGATCTTGAACTCGCCGCGCCGCAGGGCCGGGTACTCGCGGCGGACCGCGATCAGGTACTTGAACTCGTCGAGCAGAGCGTGGTTCCAGGCGGCCTCACTCTGCCAGGGGAAGGCGCTGCGGTTCCCAGGATCCTTCCCACCGAGCATACCGATCTCATCGCCGTAGTAGATACACGGCGCGCCGGGGAAGGTCATCAGGAGGAGCGCGGCCAGGCGTACCGCGCTCACGTCCTGGTTGGCGATACTGAGGATCCGAGGTGTGTCGTGGCTGCCGAGCAGGTTGAGCTGGGTCATGGTGATCTCGGGCGGATAGAGGGTGAGCAGTACCTCGACCTGGTGCGCGAACTCGGCCGCGTCGAGCACCGGCACAGGGCCATAGCCGATTCCCTGAAGGAGGTGGGGCTCGGCGTTCGCGCCGACGACGAAGCCGACGATGGCCCGGGTGAAGAGGTAGTTCATGACGCCGTCGAACATATCGCCCTGGAGCCAGCGACCGGCCTCGTGCCAGATCTCACCAACGATGTACGCGTCGGGGTTCTCCGTCTTGACGCGCGTGCGGAAGGTTCGCCAGAAGGCGTCGTCGTTGATTTCATTGGGGACGTCGAGCCGCCAGCCATCCGCGCCGAATCGGATCCAAAACTCGGCCACCCGCCAGAGGTACTCGCGCACGGCGGGGGTGTTGGTGTTGAATTTCGGCAGGGCGTGCAGGCCCCACCAGGCGGCGTAGCCCGGGGGGCGAGTGAGGTCGTAGGCATTGATGGGCCACTTGTCCAGGACGAAAAACCAGTCGATGAAGGGCGAGGCCGGGCCGTTCTCGAGCAAGTGATTGAAGTAGTAGAACCCACGACTGGCATGGTTGAAGACCCCGTCAATCACGATGCGAAGGCCGCGCGCGTGGGCAGCATCCAGCAGCTCCCGAAAGGCCTCGTTGCCGCCGAGGATCGGGTCCACGAGGAAAAAGTCGTGGGTGTGATAGCGGTGGTTCGCCGTGGACTGGAAGATCGGGTTGAAGTAAATCGCCGTGACGCCGAGGGCCTCCAGGTAGTCTAGATGCTCGGCCACACCGATGAGGTCGCCACCTTTGAATCCGTAGGTGGTTGGCGGTGATGCCCACGGTTCGAGATTGTCCGGCTTCGGCACGGCGAGACTCTTTGCAAAGCGATCGGGAAAGATTTGATAGAAGACGGCGTCTTTGACCCACTCGGGCGGTTGGGCTGCCATAAGCTCCTCGCAGGGTGTGTGTTGGGTGAGGCATCCTAGCGGAGGCGGGGCGGAATGACAAGCCGGACCCGGAGCCCGGTCGGGCCGCCAGCGCCCGACGCCTGGCAGTCGAGAAACCGTCGCTCG
>DOUV01000263.1 GCA_003520455.1 Chloroflexota bacterium
CAGCACCAGCAACAGGAGCGGCAGCAGCGCGGCTCTGGTTCTTGGACGGATCTTGTTGCTCGTTGTCACGGTCAGCTTCTCCGAACCTCAGTGCTCACCTGGCTCAATCCAACTCAGTACCGCATTGGCGGCAGAAGCGATCGTCTGGGGCAACCGGCCGGCCGCACGACCGGCAGAAGCGCGGGGTGCCGGCGCCACCTTCCTCGATCTCGACTTCGTAGCGAGCAATGCCACGCTCACTGAAGGCGTTGTAGAAGGACGCTGCGGCAATGATCAGCGTGAGGACGAAGAAGAGCAGTGGAAAGATCCGGAAGATATCCGGCGGGCCACCGAACGGGCCGCCCACCATCCCACCCATGAAGGAAGGGAGCACACACAGGACGAACAGCCCCATCAAGAGCGCGACGACCCCCGCGATGAGCGAAGATTCGCGACCTGGCCGAACTCGCACGCGATTTCGTTTCCGATCCACTATCTATCCTCTCCCACAACCATCATCCGCATCACTGCTCAGTCCCCCGAGCGAATGGAACGCAAATAACGGAGACACTGGCTCTCTTTCGCGCTGACCAGGATCGTGTGTCTGGGGTGGGCGAGCGCACTGCCCTCGCTTCCCCGGCGCATCGCATTCCAATGTGAGCGCTGCCTTTTTGTCCTTTCAGCCTCTGATCAGCGCCATCTGCCTTCCACTTGTCCTGGTACCCCCCAACTCGACCTTCAGTGCACGACCCCCTGGCGGCGCAGGAGAGTCAGCACCAACTCTTCCGGCGCCAGGCTCGTATCGGTGCGGACGTAGCTGATCGCTCGTGCACTGCACCAGTGGCGTAGCTCCGCCTGCCAGGCCTCGAGGTTGTCGGCGTAGCGCTGCAGCAGCGCGGTATCGACGGTCACCTCGAGCGCGACGCCTCCTTCGGCATCCCGCAGGCGCAGGTCTCCGGCGAGGTCGGGGGCGACCTCCTGGGGGGCCAGGAGGTGCAGCACCGTAACGTCGAAGCGGCGTGCCAGGAGGGCGCGCAACCCCTCTTGCCAGCCCGGGTCGAACAGATCACTGATGAGCAGAAGCGGTCCGGGGTTGCGCGCTGCTTGGGCGTAGCGACGCAAGTTGCCCGCCAGGTTCGTACCCCCTTCCGCTTGCACATCCTGCAGGAACGCGAACATCTGGTAGGCGGCCTGTTTGCCACGGTGAGCCGGGAAGCGTGCCGCGGCGGCCCCGAAACTGCTGACTGTGACCCGGTCCAGGCCCGCGAGCGCGATGTAGCCCAGCGCCCCCGCCAGGCGCCGGGCGTGGTCGAGCTTGTTGGGCTCGCCCCAATCCATGCTGGCGCTGCTGTCCACCAACAGATGGACGGTCAGATCCTCTTCTTCGATAAAGAGTTTTAGGAAGAAGCGCTCCAGCCGGGCGTAGACGTTCCAATCAATCTGGCGGAAATCATCGCCGATCGCGTACTGGCGGTAGTCGGCAAATTCAACCGATTGGCCGCGCTTGGGGCTGCGGCGCTCGCCCTGCAACTGGCCCGCGCGCACCCGCTTGCTGACGAGTACCAGCCGGTCGAGCGCACGCAGAAAGGCCTCATCGAAGAGGTGCGCGTCGCTCCGCTCGGCTGCATCAGGTTTGAGACGAGTTTCGGTCACCTGTTCGAATCCTCACCCGAAGTTATCCCCAATCGGGGCCATTTTTCCACGCTTTTCCGGGACTTATCCACAATTCGTCCACGGTGCTTGTGGCTGTCGCGGCGAGGCGGTACCAAATCTTGGGGTGGCCCCTGCCCGCGATACTGAATTCAGGGTTGTCCACCATCGGACAAAGGTGTCGCACGGCCGTGCTGCATCATACGCGAACGCACGCCTCACACATGACGCATCACGTCCGGTGGTGCGCACCACGCCTCATCGGCGTACCTCCGTCGGCACGCTCTCGATGGCCGTGGCGATCACCCGATCCGGGCTGATCCCTTCGGCCTGGGCCTCGAAGTTGAGGATCAGGCGATGGCGCAACGCCGGGCGCGCGGCCGCCTTGATGTCGTCGAACGCGACGTTGTACCGTCCATCGAGCAGCGCGATGATCTTCCCGGCCAGAATCATGGCCTGGAGCCCGCGCGGTGAGGCACCGAACCGCACATACTGGTTCACAGCCGGCGGTGCCGCCGGGTCGTCAGGGTGGGTCGCCTTGAGCAGCCGCGCCGCAAAGGCGGTCACGTGGCTGGCAATGGGAACCTCGCGGGCCAGTGCCTGCATAGCGACGATTGTCGCCCCATCCGCCACCCTGCGCGGCCGGGGGATCGTGGCACCGGTGGTGCGATCGGCGATCGTCGCCAACTCCTCCACCGTCGGAAACTCGACGTCAATTTTGAAGAAGAAGCGGTCGAGCTGAGCTTCCGGCAGGGGATACGTTCCCTCCATCTCCAACGGGTTTTGGGTGGCGAGCACGAAGAAGGGACGCGGAAGCGGGCGCGTCTCCTTGGCGACCGTCACGCTGCGCTCCTGCATCGCCTCCAACAGCGCCGACTGGGTCTTGGGCG
>DOUV01000769.1 GCA_003520455.1 Chloroflexota bacterium
TGGCAGATGACCTCGCCCGGGCCCCACTGCGCTTCGGCCGGGATGATCTCACCGTGCCACAACAGCGTCGGGGCTCGTTGCGCGCCGGCCCGGCCCTCACCCTGGAGCGTGATGGCGAGCTGCTGGCTGGCAGCCACCGGGTCACCGCGCCAGTAGAGGTCCAACGTTACCGGCGACCCCGGCTGGAGGTCTTCACCGGCCAGGTTGTAGCCTACCAGTGTCAGATCCCGCGTCAAGGGTTGGTTCAGGATGTGGGCCGGACGTACCTGCTCGGCCGGGCGGGCGGCCAGAGGCAAAACGATCTGGCCGGCCAGGGCGGTCTCACCGGCCCCGTCGGCGCGGGGAAGGCGCGTCGCGTCGGCTGCCAGATCGTACCAGCCGGTTAGGACGCGGACGGACTCGCCGCCGGCGCACGCGTCGATGGTCGGGTGATAGCGCTCGATGACCCGCTCGCCCGCCGACCACGCAGGCGTCAGGTAGCTGCCGTTGCCGGGCAGCGTATCGACCTGGCCGACCTGCCGGCCTTCGGCGTCGATCAGGTGCACGAAGGTCGTGAGGCTCGGGCTCATCGGCGCCTCGGCCCGCCAGAAAAGGATGATCGCGCTTCCCTGGGTCTCCAGCCCGAGCAGGGTCGGCCCACCCTCGAAGTGCACCTCGGCCGGCTGTGTCGGCGTCAGCGCGGGCGGCCAGTCATCCAGGGCGTCAGCGGCCACGGTCACGAGATCGAGGAGCGGTTGGCCGTAGCGGTCCACAGTCTGCTCGACCGTGGTTTCTGGCCACAGGGCTGCCAGCCGTTCGGCGCGCTTGGACTGTTCGCCCGGAAAGGCGTAGACTGCGCTCTGCCCGAGCGGCGGCAACACGATGGTGTCGCTGCTGTCCAGCGACTTTACCGCGCTCCCCCGTCGGAGGAAGTCCAGTGTGGCGTGCTCGGCCCACAGTTGCGAGAGGTAGATCTGGTGATCGGCGGCCAGCGGCTGCAGGGATGCCCAGCTGTCGAGTTTGTCCACATCGTAGGCGTAGTAAACCTCGCGCTGCTGCGGGAAGCGCCCAAAGTAATCGCGCACTGTCAGTCCCAGACTCGCCAGCAGGAGCAGGGTAACCGCGATTCCGGATTGGGGATTGGGGATTGGGGATTGCAAAGCATGAATTCTCGATCGCCGACGTCCAAAATCCCAAATCCGCAATCGGAGATCCGCCATCACCAGTCGTGTCAGGCCCAGCCCGGCGGCCAGGAAGAGTGCGGGAAGGGCCGGGAGCGTGCGCGAAAAGTTGGGGGGCGCGTCGCTGAAGACCGACGGGATGAGCATGACCAGCGACCAGAGCATCAGCAACGCAAGGGCATCCCGGTCGGGATCATCGCGCCGTCGCAGCCGTTGCACCCAGAGGAGGATTCCGAGCCAGAAGGGGATCGAAAGGAGTGGATCGAAGACCGGACGGCCCGCCAGATTGTGGATCCATTCGCGGTCCCCACGCCAACTGAACATCCCTAGCACGTCCAGGCTGTGGCGCAGCAGTGCGACCAGCGGTGAGCCGGTGCTGACCCGCTCGGAAAACACCGAGACGTCGCTGGCGTGGCCCAGGAAGAGCAGCGGGTCGCGCGCGAAGTGGAGTCCCAGTGGGAGGAAGACGAGCAGAGCAGTCGCACCCGCCACGACGAGACCCGTCAGGCGAGTTCGAAGCTGGAAGCTTCTGGATGCCTCTCTTCCGGTTCCCACTTGCCAGACAACGTAGACGATCAAGACCAGGGGGACCAGGCGTCCGGAGGGGTGCGTCCAAACGCTGAGGCCTGCCAGAGCACCACTTGCAAAGTAGGGCCAGAGTCGCCCGCGCTGAGCGCCCAGCCAAAAGAAGCCGAAGACGCCGCTGAGGATCGGCGGCATCAGGATGACGCGGATGCCGTAGTGGCTGAAGTGCAGGTGCCAGAAACTGATCGCCAGTACCAGGCTGGTGAAGGCTGCCACCCGGCGACTGTCTTGGCGCAGCAGCATCCGCAGCAGGAGGTAGCCAAGTGGCACCGTTGCGATGCCGGCCAGGGCCGAGGCGAGGCGCAGGGTGTACACACTCAGGCCGAAGACGGAAGCGAGGGCGGCCTGCAGGTAGGTGTAGACCACCTCGCGCCCGCCGTTGTCCGGCAGGAAGAGCAGGCGCTGGCCGTCCAGCACTCGGGCGGCGTCGAGCGCATTGAACGCCTCGTCGAATTGGAAGCCAGGGGGAACGACGCCTAGTTGGTAGAAGCGGAGAGCGGCCGCCAGCGCGGTCACCGCGAGGAGGATGGCCCAATCGCGGCGGGTCCAGCCGATCATAAAGCGAGTATCCGCAGATGAATCGGGGCGCGACGGCCCGTGAGGTTCCGCGCTGCGCGCCAATCCCTGGTAAACTCTTCGCTGAACTCGCATCCATGAACCGTCCGTCCTCGCTGCAATAGACCTTGCGCATGACCATCGGATTGGGATGGGTGAGAGGACGGGGCCAGAGGCATAAAGAGAAGCATCGGGCGGGTATTATTCTGCGGATAGCCCGAGACGTCAAGATTGATCACGCTTCGGGCAGAAGAACCGGTGAGCCACGAGTTGGGTCTGGCCAATGACCGGGCAGACAATACCGTGGGAAGGAGCGAGCAATCATGGGGCATGAGACCAACAGAAGAGTCGCGGCGCTGCTATCGGAGGCTGGGGCGGCGCACGAGGTCTACCAAACACGCGAACTGCACGGGGTCTACGACCAGGATTGGCCCAAGTGGTACGCGGCGCACCTCGTACAGCATGGTCTGGGCGATGTGCTGAATCGGCCGATTCCGGCCGAGGAGCTCAGTCAGGTACTCCGCCAGTGCGACGAGGCGTACAAACGGGAGCAGCCCGGCGTCGCGTGGCCGGACTACTACGCGACGCGCATCGTCGCACAGTGGGCCTAGAGCGCCGGTCACGTCATCCCGCGGGGGGAGGGAAAAAGACTTCCGAAGTCTTGTTCGCAGCCGGTGCCCGCCTCTGTCACCGTCGTCGGNNGGAGCGCGCTGTGGGCCAGCACGCTCCCTCCCAGACTTCGGAAGTCTGAGGACGTGACCGGCGCTCCAGGTTGAGTGCCGATCCTCTTCAAAAGCCGGATCCAGTCGTCGTGCCGGAGAGTGGGGCTACGTTGCAACCCTGGAGGGGCGCGGTGAGCTCCACGTGCTCGGTGGGCAGTGGAAGTCGTTCTCGACGCCAGATGATGCAGTGATCGAATCGTTTCGGGCGATCTTGCACAGCCTGGCGGAGGCGGAAGCACAGCAGCGGCAGCGAATGGACTGCTGATAATGGAGGGGTGGCATCCGTGCCCAGGCTGTGGGGTCCGAATCGCACCAGAGCCCGAGATGTGCCCGATGTGCGCCGAACCGCGGCGCTATACGCTGGAGGGGTAAACGATGGTCAGGAGACGCACCATCACCTTCACCCGAAGCCTCGGCATGCTTTTGCTGGGGATCTATCTCATTTTGATAGGACTCGGGCAGTTTGGTCTCGCCATACCAGGGGTCATACTCGGACTGCTGGCGCTGGCAGCAGGCGTTCTGATCATCCTGGGTTTGTGAGGGGTGACCAGTTACTGGTACTACAGTTGTAGATATCTGAGTGCGTTGCGCATTTCGTAGTGGCAGGCTTTGGCGAGGGCCTAATGAGCACGACGCCAGAGCGACCAGGCCCAGACGCAGGCCGGATCGGGAAGAGCGGCCCAGAGCAGGCGCCGCATCTCAGGGAGGCTCAACGGGACGAGAGGCCGCGCTGGGCCTTGAAGCTCGCCAGGCTGCCGGTCGGTGCTGGTTGGAATGGGAGCCCCCCTTTGTGCGCCTGAGCCTGGTTGGCCGAGGCGCGCATGACAGTGAGGAAGGCGTGCGCCAGACAGGCCAGGGTGATATGGCGATACCAGCCGGTCCAGGAGCGAACCTCATAGTGATCCAGGCCGACCCCGCCCTTGGCTTCCTCAAAACAGGCTTCAATCGCCCGCTGGCTGCCGGCCACCTGCACCAGGGTTTCAAGGGAGGTGCCGTCGGGTGCGAAGCAGGCATAGGTCGCCAGTTCCGTCGGATCGTTCAGGCTGCGGCGCACCAAGAGCCAGGGTTTCCAGCCTGCTTGCAGGGGGTCGTTCAGTTCCGTCCGGTACCAGTCGTACCAGCGGGGTCCCCTGGTGCCCTGCCCGGCACTGAGGCGCGTCCACCCATCCGTGGGCAAGTTGGCCAGCAGGTCGCCGACCCGGCCTGGCTGGAAGCCGATTAGCACGTCCTCGTTGGCCGAAACGTTCAGCACGTAGCCCTTGGGCAGCGCTTCCAGCCACAAACGGATGCGGCGGGAGTCGCCGGAGAGGCGATTCCCCGTCACCCACGCACATGGGACGCGGTGCTCCACGGCCCGCGTGAGCATCTGCCAGGCCAGGTTGGGTTTGGTCGTGTGCTCGACCTCATCCGGAATGCCGGCCGCCCGACAGCGCGCGCGATTAGCGGTCCATTCCTCCGGCAGGAAGAGCGCCCGGTCCAAGAAGGTCTGCCCGCGCGGCGTGGCATACGCCAGGAAGAGCCCGATCTGGCAGTTCTCGATCCGTCCGGCGGTTCCACTCTCCTGGCGCTGCACGCCCGCCGAGCGGCGGCCCTTCTTGAGGAAGCCGGTTTCACCCACAATCAAGACCGCCTGCTCGTCACCCAGGTGCTCAATCACGTAGTCGCGCACGTCGTCGCGTACCGCATCCGGATCCCAGATTGCGCGATACAGAAACTGTTGCACCCCGTAGGGCGTCGCGTCCCCGCTGGCCTCGGCCAACTGCCAGCCGTTCTTGCGCGCGACCGGACTCAGCAGGCCCTGCACGTAGGCTTTCGCCCGCTCCCGGGCTTCCGACCGCGCGAACCGAGGCCCGATTCGTGCCATCAGCCTGTCCAGTTCCGCGGCCCACCTTTCGACCTCTTCCATCTTGACCCTCCCCTCCTTTGTCGAGGCTCATTCTAGCACAATTACAACTGTAGTACTAAAACATCAGCGAGGGAGTCGTTGCGCGGGTGGGACCATGGTTCGGAGGAACCGCTTGAGCGGTCGTAAACGCGCTGAAGGGCGCACGGCCGTG
>DOUV01000933.1:0-1527 GCA_003520455.1 Chloroflexota bacterium
AAGCACCTTCACAAGGCGCTTTGCAATCGTCTCGGTGACTCCTTGACCGGCGCTCTAGTGTGACATCGCTGAGCATTCTCGACTGGAATAGTGTGGCCACTTTGCGCGTCGCCGCCGTGCAATGGCGGATTCGCCCGGCCGAGCGCTTCGCCGACTTCGCGGTCCACGTCGAGCGGATACCGCGGAGCAAGATGCCCTCGCACTGTCCTCTGCCGAAAGGAAGCGTTGCTGAAGCATTCCTGCGACTTGCCCAACGTGATCTATGCTGAAAACTCGTGTACGGATTCGTAGAATAAGGAGAATGCCGTGAAACTAGGCTTGCAGATCCCATCGTTTACGTGGGCCGGTGGCCCCGCCCAGATCGGTCCGCGGCTGGCCGAAATCGGCCGGGCTGCCGAAGCGGCCGGCTACAGCTCGGTCTGGGTGATGGATCATTTCTTTCAGATTCCGGTCATCGGCCCCGCTGAGGCGGAGATGCTCGAGGGCTACACGACGCTGGGCTACTTGGCCGCCAACACCTCCCGAGTCCGGCTCGGGACGATGGTGACTGGGGTCACCTACCGGCATCCCGGCATCCTGGTCAAGCAGGTCACGACCCTGGACGTTCTCTCGGGCGGACGGGCGTTTCTTGGAATCGGCGCGGCCTGGTTCGAGCGCGAGCATCGCGGCCTCGGTGTGCCCTTCCCGCCGCTGAAAGAGCGCTTCGAGCGGCTCGAGGAGACCCTCCAGATTGCCCTCCAGATGTGGAGCGCGGACACCGGTCCGTACGAGGGCAAGCACTACCAGCTCGCCGAGACGCTCAACTCACCGCAGCCCCTGAGCAGGCCACATCCCCCGATCCTCATCGGCGGCGGCGGCGAACGGCGTACCCTCAGGCTCGTAGCGCGCTACGCCGATGCCTGCAACTTCTTTGGCGATCCGGCGACGGCGCGGCACAAGCTCGAAGTGCTACGCCAGCACTGTGTCGAAGTGGGCCGCGACTACGATGAGATCGAAAAGACAGTTCTCTGGCCCATCGACGTCAGGGAGGGCGGCTCAGCTGTCAACCAGATCGTCCAACGGCTGGGTGAATACGCCGAGGTGGGGATTCAAACCGTCATCGGGCGGCTCGCGGACGTCGAGACGTTGACGCCCATCGAGATCGTCGGCCGCGATATCATCCCGCAGGTGGCCTCTCTCTAATACTCCAACCGTTCTTGTTAGATGGCGTCTCTTACTTTCTGTACACGTGGCGCAAACGCGCCACGTGTACAGAAATATGCACACATCATCCAATCTTTGTCATCCGGAGCGAAGCGAAGGATCAGGCGGGGATCGGACGGGCGACGGCGGTCGACAGATGGCCCGCAGCCACAACGAACAACGGATAACGACAACGGATGACGGCGGTCGGCCGATGCGCTGCGCGCACAACGGATAAAAGGTGAGCCACCCTGGCATCTCGAAAGGGGTCTAGAGCACCGGTCCCGTCATCCCGCGGGGGGAGAGGCAAGACTTCCGAAGTCTGGGAGGGACCGTGCTGGCCCA
>DOUV01000933.1:1560-4056 GCA_003520455.1 Chloroflexota bacterium
GCGAACCAGACTTCGGAAGTCTGAGTCCTTGACCGGCGCTCTAGACTTTTCGAGCCGGGAACGTTATAGTAAGGTGGTACCGGTGTGAAATCCTTCCCTTACGTCTTGCCATTCCTCTCCCGGCTTTTCATGTTTGTTCGTTGACTCTCCGTAGCGACCAGGACGTCGCCAGAAGACAAGAGCATATTGGTCCTGCAGACCGCCACCTGTCACAACGCCGAATTGCTCTCGAACCGGACATGTAAAAAGATCGCTCATATTGGTGTAGCGTGTACGAGCGCCTCTCGCTCGTACACGCTACACACCCTATTCCATATGAGTGTAAAAAGATGAGAGACTGAGAAGGAGGTGATGCCTGACGCCAGCCTTTGGAGCACGTTTTTATGGTTTCCCGTTCGGGTGTCTCATACGCCACTAGTCAAGGAGGATTTTGGATGGACATCGGCACGGACAAGCTACTGTGGATGTACCAGCGGATGCGTCTGATCCGCGAGTTCGAGGAGCGGCTCCACCAGGACTTTGCGACGGGGAGTATCCCTGGCTTTGTCCACCTGTATGCGGGTGAAGAGGCGGTCGCCGTGGGTGTCTGCGCGAATCTGCGTGACGACGACTTCATCACCAGCACTCATCGTGGCCATGGTCATTGCATCGCCAAGGGCGTTGACGTCAACGCGATGATGGCCGAGATCTACGGCAAGGCTACTGGGGCGTGCAAGGGCAAAGGTGGCTCGATGCATATTGCTGATGTGGACAAGGGGATGCTCGGTGCCAACGGGATTGTCGGCGGCGGCCCGCCGATGGCGTGCGGGGCTGGTCTCACTGCCAAACTGAAAGGCACCGATCAGGTGACGGTCTGCTTCTTTGGTGATGGGGCTTCGAACCAGGGGACCACGCTGGAGGGCATGAACCTGGCCGGAATCTGGAAGCTTCCGGTCGTCTTTGTCTGTGAGAACAACGGCTACGCCGAAACCACGTCCCCGCGCTACTCGGTGTCGGGCCAGGATATTGCCGCGCGGGCCCGCGGCTTCGGCATGCCGAGCGTCGCCGTGGATGGTCTTGACGTCTTCGCCGTATACGAGGCTGTGCGCGAGGCGGTGGAGCGCGCGCGCCGCGGCGAGGGGCCGGCCTTCGTTGAGGCGCAGACCTACCGCTACTACGGCCACTTCGAGGGCGACACGATCCGCTACCGCAACAAGGAAGAGGAGGCGTTTTATCACTCGCAGGACTGCCTCGTGCGTTTCCGCAACACGGTCCTCGAGCAGGGTCTGCTAACCGAGGCGGAGTTGGACGAGATCGACCGCCAGGCCAAGAGGGCCATTGAGGAGGCTGTCCTCTTCGCGCAGGAGAGTCCGTTCCCGGCGTCCGAGGACGTTTTGACCGACGTCTACATCGACTTCCCCCAATCGCAACTGTGGCCTTTTCAGACCGTCACGGCCTGACCAGGAGGGCATACGATGGCCGAGAGAATGTTGAGCTACCGGGAGGCGATCAACGAGGCGTTGCGCCTGGAGATGGCCCGCGATCCATCGGTGATCCTGATGGGCGAAGACGTCACGGGAGCGTCCCAAAGCGATCACCCCGATCACCTCGATGCGTGGGGTGGTGTGCTGGGTGTCACCAAGGGATTGGTGCATGATTTCGGGCGCGAGCGGGTCCGCGATACGCCCATCACCGAATCGTCGTTCGTTGGCGCGGGGGTTGGCGCCGCTGCGACCGGCCTCAGGCCGGTGGTAGAGCTGATGTTTATCGGGTTCATGGGGGTGTGCCTGGACCAGATTAGCAATCAGGCGGCGAAAATGCGCTACATGTTTGGCGGGAAGGCCAGGATCCCCCTGGTCATCCGCACGATGATCGGCGCCGGCTTCCGGGCCGCCGCGCAGCACTCCGACTCACCCTACTCAACCTTCGTGCATTTCCCCGGCTTGAAAGTCGTCGCCCCGGCCACGCCGGCCGATGCCAAGGGCCTGCTGGCCGCCGCGATTCGCGATAACGATCCGGTCATCTTCTGCGAAAACAAAGTCCTGTACGACACGAAGGGACCGGTGCCTGAGGGTGAGTATGTCCTCCCGCTGGGGAAAGCCGACGTCAAACGCGAGGGGAAGGATGTGACCATCGTGGCGATCTCCCGGATGGTTTATACCTCCCTCGAGGCGGCCGACGCGCTGGCGAAGGATGACATCAGTGCCGAGGTCATTGACCTGCGGACCCTCTCCCCGCTAGACGATGAGACCATCCTCAACTCGATTCGCAAGACCGGACGGCTGGTTGTCGTGGATGAGGACCATCCTCGCTGCAGTGTCGCCACCGATATCGCCGCGCTCGCGGCGACGCAAGCGCTGGAGTTCCTCAACGCGCCGGTCAAGCTGGTCACCGCCCCGCACACGCCGGTGCCGTTTAGCCCGGCGCTGGAGGACTTCTACGTCCCGACGCCCGGCCGCGTCGCCGCGGCAGCCCGCGAGACCATGAATTACTAGAACACCGGTCAAGGCGTCGCCG
>DOUV01000933.1:4090-4508 GCA_003520455.1 Chloroflexota bacterium
TTCCGAGACTTCGGAAGGCTGACGCCTGGACGGGCGCTCTTGATGCTTCTCGATGCTTCCAGGAAGATTCGTTGAGGACGAGCGACTTCAGGTGCCTGGCACCTGGCGGCTGCGCCTCTTTGTTTAGAAGCACGTGGATTCTACCGTGAGTAGGTATGTGGGAGGAATCGCATGGCAACCGAGGTGATCATGCCCAAGTGGGGCCTGAGCATGCAGGAGGGCGTCATCGGCCGCTGGTTGAAGCAGGAGGGCGATCGGGTCGAGAACGGCGAGCCGTTGCTGGAGGTCGAGACCGAGAAGATCAGCAATGTCGTCGAGGCTCCGGCGTCCGGCATTCTGGCCCGCATCCTGTACGAGGCTGGCGCAGTTGTCCCGATCACGCAGGTCATCGCTCTCATTGCCGCGCCGGGGGAAGAGG
>DOUV01000934.1:0-512 GCA_003520455.1 Chloroflexota bacterium
ATGATCGCCCGTCCGGTGGACGAACTGGAAGCGACCGTCTGGGCCTGGGCTAGCCGGCTCCGTGCTGTTAGCTTGCCCGTCGAGGTGCTGCCGGGACAATCGGCGGTGGGCGGCGGCTCGCTCCCCGGGCAGACCCTGCCAACCTGGCTGTTGGCTCTGGCACTGCCCTCGCCCGATGGCGTCGCCGCCAGGCTACGGGCGCAGCAACCGGCGGTCGTCTCGCGGATCGAGGACGACCGGCTCGTCTTCGATCCGCGCACGGTGCTGCCAGAGCAGGAAGAGTCGCTCCTGGCTGCCATCATCGCGGCAACAGGGGGCGAGGCAACCTCTTGAAATTCGCCTGAGCAGGTATTCACACACCCCCGGCTTGCAGCGCGCCGCCTTCCACGAGCGGTGCGCTTTCTATCTGGCCATCTGACCGGCGACTCGAAAAATCGCCACTCCCAAGGTGAGAAAGATGATTTCCTGAAAATAGCCGACAGCGCTGTCCGCCGTGGCGCGGCGCCAATTTT
>DOUV01000934.1:545-8149 GCA_003520455.1 Chloroflexota bacterium
GGGCCGCAGGCACAGGGGACACTATTGGCGAATCCGCGGTTGTAGGGGCGACGGCGTCCGCCCGCGACGCAAAGCCTACCTCCTCCACAGTCGCACGCAGATCGAGCCCATCCTGACGCCCCGGACGGCCGAGAAGGCGGAACAGTCCGCGGTGGGCTTTCTCTCGCGAGCGTCTGTATGTAACCTTTTCGTTGTTTCTTCCCACTATACTACAAAACCAACGGTCGTCAGGGTTTGCTGTGGAAACGAGATCGGATGCTGAGTTGGTGGCGCTCGCCCGCGCCGGCGACAAGCGTGCCTTCGGCCAGCTCATCGAGCGTTATCAAGAAACTGCCCGGCGCATTACCCTGAGCATGGTGCCACACGCTGAAATCGCCCGGGACCTCGTGCAGGAGGCGATGCTGCAGGCCTACCTCTCGCTTGATCATCTCCGGGATGATCAGCGCTTTGGCGGTTGGCTCTACGGCATTCTTCTGAACGTCTGCCGTAGCTACCTTCGCAGCCAGAAGATGATTCTGCTATCATTCGATGCCTTGGCCGGGGGAATTCGTTTCGAAACAGTCTATGCCACCGGTTTCGCGCCGGATCCTCAAGATATTGCCGAGACGCGCGAGCTCCATCGCGCGGTTCTAGAGGCGGTCAACCAGCTCTCACCGAAAAACCGGGCAGCAACGCTCCTGTTCTACTACGATCAATTGAGCCTCGAAGAAACCGCTGCCGTTTTGGGCGTGTCTGTCGGAGCAGTGAAGGGCCGCCTTCACAACGCCAGAAAACAGCTTCGAGCGCAGCTCTTGCCGATCTACACAGAGCGCAATCGGCCCATTCAGACCCCACAACGGAGGAGTGTCATGGTAAAGGTGAACGTTGTTGATGTCGTGAAGCGCCAGAGAACCGATGATGAAGGCCAACAGGTGCCACCCTGGTATGTTGTTGTCTTGTTCGATGAAGCCGGCCAGCGAGCCCTGCCGATTTGGCTTGGACCATTCGAGGCCGAGCGAATCGTCATGAACCTTCGTGATATCCCCCTGGTTCGGCCTCTGACCGACACCTTTATCTCAAACCTCCTCACAGCCGTCGGTGCCGAATTGGAAGAGGTACGTGTTGAGGCGATCAAAGATGACACATTCTACGCGGTGGCGAAGCTTCGAAGCGGCGACACCGTGCAAGAAGTCGACGCAAGACCGAGTGATGCCATTGCACTTGCACTTCGGATGGACAGCCCCATCTATGTTTCCGAGGAGGTACTGGACCGTGCAGGTTCGCCCGTGCCAGGGGACATTGAGCGGACACGCATTGGAAAAGGATTGGATGCTATTTGGGAAGACGCAGAGCGGCAGCGTGAGGCTCTGCAAGTGCAAGCGCGCTCACTGCGGAGAACACCCGAGGAAGTGGAGAGGATGCGACAGGAATTGATCAGCTACGTATTTGGTTGAAAGATATCGGCTTCCAGTACGAGTTGGACCTGTACACGTGATCCTGCTCCGATCTAACGGCCATATCCCCCATCTTGCGAGGTAGCACATAGCAGGCAGCAAGAGTAGCGGAAGGCATTGTTTTCATCCCTGATAATTACATATTGCTGAATATCCGTTGCTATATACTGGCTGCTACTTCCCTGAATGCCAGAGCCAGGGAAGATGCGGTGTTTCTCGTTTGGAAGGGCATATCACAGGATACGTTCGAGGACAGCGGCTGATCAGCCGTTGTCCCTGGTACACTTTTGATGACGACGGGCTGGCAGTGGAGTCATCGTTCCGTCGGTAATCATCAAGCGCAAGGAGCACCCGCTGTCGAAGGCAATCAAAGTTCGGCGGGCCATCCATCGTGTGCTTGATCACTTCCAGCCGATTGCTATGGCCCGCCGTGGGGCCGTTCGAGCAGGCCAGCGAGCGGGCGGCGTGCACAGCCGCTGCGTCGCGCCGGAGTCCGCGGACAAAGGTGTGGAACTCGGGGAGGTCCTCGCTTCGGCTCGATCAAGCTAGTTGTCACATCTTCCGCCCGGCGTCCCCTCGCAGGCGGCAAAGGCTAGCACAAGATCACAGGCCGCTTGGCTTGGCCCGTCGCGCGCCGGCAGTTGCTATCGGCGGAACCGCCCACACAGGCTAGCCATCTGTCTGCGCCCCCTGAGTGCCCTGGATGTCTGGCACGGGATCGAGAGCCAACTGGGGCTGCGGCTGATTCGAGTCGACGACTTGACCAGCGATGTGCTGCGGCTGGATGCGACGGTGGGTACGGTCCATCATGATCCCAGACAGAGGACGCTGTTTCAGGTGGGCAAGACCAAGCATGGACAATACGCCACCCAGTTCAAGTTGATGTTGGCCAGTCTGGACCCGCTGGGATTGTCTGTGGCCGTCGATGTCGAAGCCGGGAATCGAGCGGACGCCCCGCTTTACATTCCCAGCTATCAGCGAGCCAAGACGATGCTGGCTCGGGATGGGCTATTGGTGGTGGGAGACAGCAAAATGAGTGCGCGCTTGACACGGGCCACCATAGAAGCGGGACGGGATGCCTATTTGACACCGCTGGCCGACCAGAAAGATGCACCCGAGTTGTTAGACCAGGTGCTGGCGGACTGGTTGGAGCGACAAACCGACACGACACCCCTCTTTCGACCCGAAGATCGACCGGACGATGGCAGCGATCCAGACCCGAAGTTGGCTGTTGCCTGCGGGTTCGAGGTGACTCGCACCCAGAGCGCCACAGTGGCGGGAACCGCAGTCCGCTGGGAGGAACGGCTGCTGGTGATTCGGTCCTACAGCGACATGACGAGCAGGCTGGCGGGGTTGCGGCGCCGTCTGGCCAAGGCCGAAGCGGCTCTCATCGCCCTCACACCGCCGCGGGGACGCGGCAAGAAACAGATTGAGGACGAAGCCACGCTGCGGGCGGCCATTGACCAGGTGGAAACGAACTATCGGGGGCCGGGGCTCTTCCACTACGACTATCAACAGGCGGTCGAAGAACGGCAGGTCCGGGCCTACAACGGCAACCCCGCTCGGGGAGAGCGCACGGTGCGCTCCCAGTTGACGGTCAGCCGCCACCAGCCGGCCATCGACACGGCTGAGGTGGCCAGCGGCTGGCGCATCTACGCCACCAATCAGGCAGTCGCAGCGCTCTCTCTGGAACAGGCAGTGTCCGTCTATCGGGACCAGATCGTGGCGGAGAACATCTTTCGCCGCCTCCACGGCCCCATGCTCTCCATCACGCCTCTCTCCATCCAGCGGGAGGACCATGCCCAGGGGTTGATTCACCTTTTGACCCTGGCCAGTCGGGTCTTGGCCCTGGGTGACTGTCTGGCCCGGGAGGCCTTGGCCGCCGCAGGGGAGGAATTGGCCGGTGTCTACGCCGGCAATCCTAACCGCAGCACCGCCCGGCCCCCAACAGAACCCATGCTCAAGGCCTTTGAGGGCATCGACCTGGTCATCTTCTCCCAAGGCGAACAGACGGCTGCCATCTTGACCGCTCTGGAATCGGTCCATGAACCCATCTTGGCCCTTCTCGGCCTCCATCCGTCACTCTTCACCGGCCTGCCATCGGTCTGACCCAGGGAGACGTGCGCCGGTTGACTCTATCCGCCTGGTAAGGTGCCTTGGTTGGCCGCCCTTCGCTCCATTTCTGGGTGGCTGACCATCACTTTGTCCAACCATTATGCAACTGATTCTCGTCTCAAACAATGCCCAAGCGGTTCCAGACAGCAATCTCGGCTTTCTCTCCCAAAATCAGCGAACGTTCAGTTTATGATGCGAAATCCAAGATGTGTTACGCCAGCGGACTCGATCACCCTGGTAGTTTCCAGTTCAATCGGCTCAGCGCCTAAATCCTCGAACAATCGGAGACCTTCTCCGAGGAGTAAGGGCATGATGTCAATGTGTATTTCGTCAGCCAGTCCAGCGTGAATACACTGCTGAACTGTGCTCGCGCCACCGATCACGGTGACATTCTTATCGCCGGCGGCTGCTTTGGCTTGCCGAATGGCGCTTTCAATCCCGTCAGTCACAAAGGTAAACGTCAACCGTTGGCTCTGCTTGGGTAGCTTTTCCGGAACAGTATGCGTCAGCACGAAGATCGGCACTTGAAATTCGTAGTTGCCCACGTACCAGTCCGGGTCGCCCATGGCAAAGGCGCGCTGCCCATCACGACCGCGCCGGTCGTTCTGATTGCTTCCTGCTGGAAATCCAGCTCGCGCTAGTCCGTCTTCTTGATCCAGACGCGGGGATTGACACCGCGCAGCGTCGGTGTGTCCTCGGCGAGCATCGCCATGATGTTGTTGCCCCAGACGTCGCCATACGCGCGGAGATGGGCAAGCACAGCGTTTGCGGACCACTCATCGTCGTTGGGGACGGTATGCAATTGAGCTGATGCCAGATCGGCAGTGAGCGTGGCGACGGGCGGCGGCGTTTCTGCAAGTATGGTCAGAATCTGCTCAATGGTGAGTGATCTCCTGGTGGGCACGTGACGTCTCCTTTCGCACAGACCAGGAGATGCATGCGATTGCGCGTAATGGACCAAGCAGTCACGAAGGTGTACTCACAAGGTGGAGGAACGCTTCAGAAAGGCCAGGGTTCGATCCCAGGCCAGGCTCGCGGCCGCTGGATTGTAGGCGTCGCTCCGGTCCGGTTCAAAGAACCAGTGCCCAGTACCAGGGTAGCGATAGAACGTCACCGGGCGGCCTGCGCGCCTTAGGGATTCCTCCAACTCCTCGACATTGGATTGCGGCTCAAACGGATCATTCTCGGCAAAGTGACCGAGGTGGGCGGCTCGGGAGTTGCTATAGTCGCCACCCCCGGTCCCGTAAAAGAGGACGACAGACCGGATGTGGGCGGGATCGGCGGCGGCGAGGTCCAGCGCATAATAGGCCCCCAGCGAAAAGCCTATCACGGCCAGGCCGCGGTCGGCGGGTCCCACTCGTTCGTGGAGATACTGGGTTGCCTCCGCGATCTCGGCCTTGGCTTGGAGGTGGTTGGTGTCGAGAGCTTTGCCCAGGGTTTCCGCCTCGGCAATAGTGTCTGCGACCTGGCCATGATACAGATCTGGGGCGAAGGCGACGAAACCGGCTTCAGCCAGTTGGGTGCAGAAAGCCTTCATGGTGTCGTTCAACCCCCACCAGGCATGAAGGACCAATACACCGTCGCCCTTGCCAGTGGGCGGGACGGCGAGAAAGCCCTGCGGTTGAGACTGTGTCATGTGGACTCCTTAGAGTGATTATAGTGGAGCGCGCGGTTGATTAGCGCCGTGCTTCAGCCGCCGCGCGTAAGAGTGTACATCTTTGAACTCGCCCCAGTGGTTGCATATGAAAACAGCTACAAGTGCTCATAGACGTAAAAGATGTAATCTTGAGATGGTGTCTTGGCTCCCAGATCGTTTAGTAATTGCAGAAGTTGGGCGCGATGATCGGTGCTGTGATTCGCCACATGAAGCAGCACTTGCCACAGCATGAGATCTTTGTCCTCTCCATGCGAGTCGGTGCATAGGGCCGCTCCATTGTTTCGGCGATACGGCGGTGGAACTGCTTGCGCTCAAGGGTCAGCAACTGACCAGAGATTGCCTGGCGTGTCAGCGCGTGGCGAAAGGCGAACTGCTCGGCCGACGCTTCAGTGAGCAGCTGGGCAGCGGTCAACCCTTTGATGCAGGTGAGGAGCGTACCCTCATCCAGTTGGGTCAGCTCGTGCAGCAGCGAAAAATCAAACCGCTGCCCAGCTACGGCCGCGAGGGTGAGGACGTGCCGACCCTCTGGGCTGAGCTGCTCCACCCGCTGCCCGACCGCATCCTGCGCGCTCCGCAGGATGTGCAACGAGAGCGCAGATTTGTGCTCCCAGCGCCCGTCGGCGTAGAAGATGTCGCCTGCTTCCACCAGGGCTTTCAGGATTTCCTCCACGAAGAACGGGATGCCTTCCGTCAGCGAGACGACAAGATCGAGGAGTTCGTCTTTGATCGGCGCCTGACTATCAAAGATAGCCTGTACCATCGCCGCCACATCGCCCCGCCCCAACGGGTGTAACATAATCTCTTCCGCCCCGACGCGCTGCATTATCGCCGCCCTACTCGAGGATTTCGATCTCGTGCGCCCAGCCAACCAATATAGGAGCGACAATAGGTTTGTGGAGCTGAGACATGATCTATCACCTCAGCAAGGCTTGAAGGGAGACTTCGACAGGCGTCGCCAGGGAACAGATTGCGAATTTTGCATCAAGAACAGAAGGATGCCAAGAGGTGAGTTTTGGTTGGAATGGCACCGGAAGTGAGAGCGCTTCAGTATTAGGACTTTTGTTTTAGTCTTGCTCCAGGGGACACCTTCACTAGTTGTGAGCCAAGTAAGCCGGGTGACGCGAGGAAAGGTCATCAGGCCGCGGGTATTGAGAACTCCTTGAGCGCGTTGAGTACAGCGTAGTACGTC
Source organism: Chloroflexota bacterium (assembly GCA_003520455.1). The sequence goes on from DOUV01000934.1 coordinate 6,940, forward strand.
AGCTCCTATACCCGACGTCGAAAACTGATCCTCCCCGCTGTCGAGCAGCTTCCGCTGCTATGCCTGGCCGCGCTCACATTCGCCCGAACTGGAACTGGGTCGCGACGCCGCAGTTGTGTATTCACCCGCAGTCAGCCCGGTCTCGCCCCACGCCGTGCATCCGTCCACGTCGATGGTAAGTGCCTTCATGTCCCAAGGTCGAGCACGATCCCACCGTCCGCATTGCTGTCCCCGGCGAACACCCGCCCGGTTTCTCGCGCAAGCGAGATGACGTACGAGACGTCGTGCGCGTCCGCGGCCTGGACGATGCCCGCCGGCCGGCGATCGATCCCGCCGACGAACGTGCGTGTTCTAAACCGAACATCTCTCTTGCAACGGCGTTAAGCAGCATTTTCATCTTCCCATTTGAGAAACTCTATGGCCCGGTCTTCTCTGGTTGCGCCAACTGAGGCGGGGGCCAGGAAATGGAGCGCCACCGTCACCCGCTGCGGATCGGCGCCGACCGCCTGGTGGACGTCCGTGGTGTCGAAGAGGTAGCCCGTCCCCGGCGGATAGTCACGCTCGCCGCTCAGTACCAGGTTACCCGACGCGTCGTGGACGAACCGCCGGTCGCGCTCGATGCCCTGGACCGTCACCGCGCAGCCCCAGCCGTCGTGGTCGTGGGGGTGCGTCTGCTGTCCGGGTCGCAGGACGATCGCCGCCAGCGACCAACTGGCAGGATCGTCATGGAGGACGCGCCGGTCGTAGCCGGAGGCCGCACCTGCTTCGGCGCTCCCATCGATGCGCCGCGCGACGGTCTTGACCTCCTCCACCAGGCGGGCTTGGAGCGCCGGTGATGCTTGGGAGAGCGGGCCAAGGGCATTCACCCTGGCGACGAAACGCGCCACAACCGCGCTCTCCTCCCATACCTGTGCATTCCCTACTGTCTGTCCCGCTCCGTAGATCAGGGTGTTCTTCGTCTCACGCAGCATATCGATCCTCCTGCTGGTCGAGCGCTATTATGGTTGCGGTCGCGGCATCCAGGTCCGGTTGCCCATCGGCCTGGGAGCCGGCAGGGACGCGCCGGAGCACGAGGACGCCAACGATCGCCGCAGCAATCGCGATGGCTGCGCTGATGGCGGCGACCAGGTGCAGACCCTGCACGAACGCGCCGCGAGCGGCGGCGAGCAGCACGAGGGCGAGCGGCTCGGGCAGCTGGCCGGCGACGCTC
>DOUV01000766.1:0-32461 GCA_003520455.1 Chloroflexota bacterium
CGCATCGGCATCCCGCGCGTGATCGTCTCGCGCGCCGTCCTGGGGGCTGGTACGCCGGCCGAGGCCATTCGCCATATGGTGGCCCCGCACCGCGCCGCAGGTTACAACCACCTTTTGGCACACGGGAGCGGCGAGTTGTACAATGTGGAGGTTTCGGCGCGCCGGTTCGGGCTGCTCTACGCCCACGAGGGCTACCTGGCGCACACGAACCACTACCTGGACCCGGCGATGCAGGTGCTTGAGAAGGATCCCGACGAGCGGATCGATTCGCGCGTGCGCTATTTCCGGGCCCTCCGCCTGCTCAGGCATACACCGGCCCATACGGTCAAATCGCTGCAGGCTATCCAGCAGGATCACATCAATTTCCCCCACTCCATCTGTAACCATGCCGAGGATCTCCACGACCCGCTGGACCGCGAGAAAACCATTACTGCCCTGGTGATGGATTTGACCGCCCGGCAACTGCACCTCGCCTGGGGGAATCCATGCGAGAACCCCTACCATACCTATCACTTAGAGGCCGCCTGATTCCGGCCTGGATGCTCAGCCGGTCGGGCGTGAACCATGACAACGCCAGGAGCGGGGTGAGGGGGCGATCCCCGCATCGACTGTTACTGGTCGCGCGTCTGCCGCATCTGCGCGAATCTGCGCGTACCTGCCGCAGTCTGCGTCTACTCTTCAGACGCCTTCTCTAGCATCACCACTTCTCGCTGCAGCCGGCTGCCACAGCGTTATCAATCACGACAAAATCTATCGCATTTGTCACTAGGCGCATCTGGCGCCGTTTGCGACAATCCTTCTCGATCATCTTCCCGTAGGACCGGCCCGGTTCGACTGCCTCGATTCAAGCTTGAAGATTTTGCAGGGTGGGAAGTCGGGGGACCGGCTTGCGAGGGAGAGATCCGTCCCCCGACCCGTGTGCCTGCTCACGACGTTGGGAGTGACGGCCCACATGCTCTTCCCAAGTGTGATCCTGGGTCTCCTGCTCGGTCTTGACTCCTACCGCGACCTGCTGAATGCCCGGGACGCGGCATTGATCCCGGCAATGGTGCCGCTCGTAGCCGTCGCGCTGACCGTCGGCTTGTTCGAGGCCGTCTTCTTTTACGGGTGGCTGCAGTTGCGCTTCGAAGAAGCGTTCGGCGTGATTCCCAGCCTGCTGCTCGCCAGCCTGGCCTACAACCTCTATTAGTTCAGCACTGGGAAGCGCTCGGAGGAGATGGTCTTCTCCTTCGGCACTGTGCTGTTGGTGGCCGTTCTTCGCCCCTGTGGGCACCGTGTGCACCTACTTGTGCGGTGATGTGTCCATCCCGTTCCCAGTTGTGTACAGCTCCGGACTGGTACTCACGTTGATGGTGATTACCATCGCCCTTGGCGTGAGGTTGTCCTTGCGCTTAGACCCTGCCTCGCGACGGGGAAGCGCGCTTTGACCGGACGACTACCGGCCTGGCTGATCGCAAGACGCCAGGGGCCTCAGGTAAATGCTGTTCATCTCAATTTGGGATGACAGTCGCCACTTCGAATGGTATTCGGTCAGGTCTAGGGTTTGGATGGTGCTGCCCGACGAGTGGCCGGTCCTTTGAGCCGATCCCGGACGAACTCGAAAGCACACCGCGTCCGTCTCCGCACGTTCCACCTGAATATATCTCCGAGCCGGCTGGCCTACGGCATTCCGTGCTACGGTCTGTCGGCCGCACCCGGTTATGGACCGGGGCTGCCGAGCGCATCACCACGATCATCGAGTTGCTCGGCATCACAGGCGCGTAGGGGAAACCTCCGCGCCCCCCGTCGTTGGAAAGGAGAATCGCCACAGCCCATGCATCGGGCTGTGGCCAACGCCGGCCTTTCCTGCCGGCGTGTTTCATTCAGGAGCAAGCCATGAAATCCTTTGACGACTATCTCGAGATGGCCGCTGCCATGCACCGGGGCTGCGTCTGTCCCGGCCAGGTGTTGGGCACACGCATGGCTCTGCTTGGCTGTGAGCTGCTGGGCCTCGAGCCGCCCGACCAGGAGAAGCGCCTGTTCGTGTTCGTCGAGATCGATCGCTGCCTGGCCGATGCGGTGGCGGCGGTCTCCGGCTGCCGGTTGGGCAAACGGACCTTGAAGTACCTCGACTACGGCAAGGCCGCGGCCACCTTCTACGACCGGCGCACCGATCGTGCGGTGCGGATCGTGGCGCGCGATGATGCCCGGGACAAAGTGCCGCTCTACGCCGACGCTCGATTGGACAAATCCGCTGCTCAAGTGTATGCCTACCGCGTGATGCCGGTCGATTTTCTCTTCGTGGTCCAGGAGGTCGCGCTCGCCATCGCGCCGGAAGATCGGCCCGGCCGCCCGCTCAGCCGTGTCGCCTGCGAGCGCTGCGGCGAGGGTATCAACGACCGCCGCGAGGTCTACGCGGGTGGTCAGATCCTGTGCGGGGCCTGCGCCAACGGCGCGTACTATCGATTCTCGCCAAATCACGCGCTGGCTGGGGCATCACGCACGGAGTTCCTGTTGCCGGTGAAGGTGTGAGAGGCCTCGGCTCGTCGTGACCCTCGTGCTGGTCGCGTTGAGCCTCTATCTGTCCAGTTGCAGAGATCAAGAGGAGTGTTCCTGCCGGCCAAGGGCGCTGTTGCTGGACACCTCGTGAAATGAGTTTGTTGATGGTAGAGCAGAAGCTACCTCCCATCATCTCCATCGTCGGTCGCTCCGACGTCGGGAAGACAACCCTCCTGGAGAAGCTAATCCCCGAGTTGAAGCGACGTGGGTACCGCGTCGCCACGGTGAAGCACCACACCCATCCTGGCTTCGACATCGACCAGCCCGGGAAAGATACCTGGCGCCATGCCCTGGCCGGCAGTGATCATGTGGTCATTGCTGCCCCCGACAAGGTCGCCTCGATCCGGCGTGTGGACCGCGAGCCAACGCTGGACGAGATCGCCGCCGGGATCGGTGACGTGGACATCATCTTGACAGAGGGCTACAAGCGTGCGGGTAAACCCAAAATCGAGGTGGTCCGGTCGGCTCGGAGTCGAGAACCGATCTGCGCCCCAGATGAGCTCATCGCCCTCGCGACCGACGTCCGTCTCGATTTGGACGTTCCCCAGTTCGACCTCGACGACGCGGCCGGCCTGGTCGATCTGATCGAACGGCGCTTTCTTGCAACTCCATCCACAGCTGCGGACTGATTAGTACTACAGTTGTAATTGTGCTGGAACGACCCTATCTGTTTGTGGCTGGAAGGGCTGCCCAAGGGCTACATGCTGAACGTCTCGGCCACAGAGGACTTGCCAATCGGCTTCCAGCCAGGCCGGGCGGCAGTCACTACGTATAGTGATCACACTGCATTACAGTGGGCCTTCGGGTGGAAATCCGAGGGGCGCCAGCTGTGTCCTTAAATTCTCGACCTCTTTGGCCGATAGCGGAAAGAATGGACGCTTTGGGACGCCTGTCGCGAAGCCGCGCATCCCGATGAGCGCGTGGAGCGTCGGAATGTTGCGGCCGAGGGCATGAGAAATGTCGCGAAACTGCAAGATGCGTTTCTGCAATTGGGTTCCCGCTTCATAGCGACCGGAGGTAACAGCTTCATACAACTCGACGGCGAGCTCTGGAAAAAAGTTTGCCACGCCAGAGTCGAAGCCAACTGCCCCCATCATCATCGCGGGGAGCGCAATCCCGTCGCGCATTGAAAGAACCTGGAGTCGACCGCTTTGAAGGCGTCGGATGCATTCCCACAGGTGCTCAATGCCGAAGCTGGCTGCTCCCGTCACGACCCCCGCCAATCCGGCCGAAGCCAGGTGTTCCAACAGCGCAAACGAGAGTTGGTTGCCAGCGTACACGGGGCTATCGTAGGCATAAACAGGAAGGTCAACGGCGTCGACGAGCGCCTTGAAGTGTCGGAAGAGCGCCTCGTCGACCTGGCGATAGTAAAATGGCGCCACACAGGTTACTCCGTCGGCCCCAATCTGCTCCGCGTGGCGAGCGAGTTGCATGGCCGTGTCAGTATCGGCGGCACCCGCAAAGACCAGGACGCGGGCCCGGGTACCGACAATCTCGACCGCTCGTTCTGCGACCCGTTGTCGCTGGTTGGGGCGCATCAGGATACCCGAGCCATAGATCGCGCAGACGACAATGCCATGGACATGATCGGCGAGGAAATCGAGGTAAGACGCCAGAGCGTCCTCGTCGACCTCTCCATCTTCACGAAATGGGGTAATACATGGGGCCATGACGCCCCGTATGGGTTGCATTGGTGAGACGGTCACGGTCTTAATCCTTCCCACGGAGCGCGGCGAGCATATCTGCCAGTTCCTGGTCGTCCTGTGCCGGCGGTCGCCAATCGACGTGAACGACGGTTGCTCCCTCGGTATGCAACGTTTCGGCGAAGAGAGTGATGCCGAGGTTGATGACACGCAACTCGTCAGTGTGTAGAAGCTGGAGTACGGTATGGATTGCTGATGGTGTGATCTCCATCACTTCTCTCCTCTCCGCTTCAGCCCGCCTGGCTCTCCCTGGCAAGCCAGCCGGCTGCCAGTGCGGCTTCGACATTGGTCGGAAAGACGATACAGCCGGCTGTTTCAAGTCGCTCCCGCTGTGCCGACGTACGCTGGGGATCTCGCGGTGTGCCGCATACATGGACGAGAACGGCGAGTTCGCGTCCTTCCGACGCCGCTCGCTCGTGCGCGGCGCGAACAGCGGGGGCCAGCACCGAGGCGGGATTATCATGCGCATTTAAGCCCAAAATCACGTCAAGGATGAGGGCCGCCACTGTCGGATCGCGGGCTTCCTGCAATAAGCGCTCAGCCCGCGGTCGCGGATCGATCATCGGATGCGGCCGCCCACGCGTGAAGCGATCATCGCCCAGGTCGATCAGAACGTTGCCCGCGCTCTGCGACCAATTGCCGACCGGTTTGACAGGGCCGAACCCTTCCCCAGCCTGCACCTCCGGAAGAAAGCGCGCGAGGAGAGCAGCACTCTCGTCGGCCAGAGTCCCGCCCGAGTAGAGGCCGCGAACGAAGCGCTGCGCCGGACGCAGGCTCTGGCGTATCTCCGCGAGGGTCGAGGGTGGTGCCGCCGCGAAGGTCTCGAAATCGAGCGGCGCGGGGATAGTTTCGTTTCGGACCAGGGCCGCGGCAGCTCGTGCAGCGTGCATGAGATGGCTTGCCCGGACAACGCGAGATACACCCTGATCCTGCGTGTGGTCACCCACGAAGCAGGCGACGACTGGTTTTGGTAGCCGCTCCGCACGTGCTGTGACTGCTGCTCCGACCGCCAGATGAGGAGGCTTCGAGACGAGGACGATGACCTCGGTCGCCGGATCTTGGCCTAGTGCTTCAAGGGCAAGCGCAGTCATCAGGCCGCCGACTTCGGCCTGAAGATCGCGACCTCCGGTTCCGATGACATGCGAGATGCCAATTCCTTCATCCCCGAGGAGCGTCATGATCTCCTGGGCGCCGGTTCCGGAGGCGGCCACCACTCCCACTGGCCCTGGCGCGACAACGTTGCAGAATCCGAGTGGCCGGCCGGCGATGTGGGCTGTACCACAATCTGGCCCCATCAGCAGCAGGCCGCGCTCTACGGCAAATGCCTTGAGCTGTCGCTCTGCTTCAATCGGCACGTTGTCGCTAAAGAGAAAGACGTGTCGTCCATGCTCCAGCGCCCGGCGTGTCTCGGTCACGGCATACTCGCCCGGGACTGAGATAGCAACCAGGTTGGCATCTGGTACCAGCCGCAGGGCTGTATCCAAACTCCGGGGAGCTGACCGACCAGGGCGGGTGCCTGGTGACGGTTGCCGCCGAATCACACCATGCAGATACGCTTCAATGGCCGCCAGTGCGGTGTGGAGACTCTCCTGGTCCGCGGCCTCAATCCCAACGCACAGATCGTTGGCGTTCGGGACGTTGTCGTGGGGGCTAAGGTATCCCGCCGTAACCAGCCGATTATAGTTCGCCGGGGTGCCCATGAGAAGAGCAACGTCGACAACACCCGGCAGCGACCGCACTTGCTCGGCCAGCAGCATCAGGCTGACCGAGTCACGGTAGGTATTGGCCTTGACGATGAGCGTGCGCACGTGACTTCCGTATTACTCTGGGCGGTCGACATACTTCGCGATTGGCCAGACGCGCCCGACCTGTTTGACCAGCGTCTTTTCATCCATCCGTGCGAGTTCGTCCTCCGTAAAGATCTGACGCAGGCGATGCGTGATGTTTTGCACTTGTTCAGACGTGGGCTGTACCTGACGCAAACGGCGACTCGCTGCGGCTGCCTCCCGGCATCGTTCCATCAGACGGTCCACAAGCGCTCCTCCTCCCGCGAGATCCCCCATGCCGTAGGATGGTAATGGTCCGGCGACTGGTAGATCGGCAGATGGTTCTTCAATGCATCGCCCAGCCCCCATCCACGAGAATCGTCTGCCCTGTCATGAAGTCGCTATCGTCGCTGAGCAAGAAAATCAGCGGTCCAACGAGGTCTTGTGGATAGCCAGGGTGCGGGATGCACTGCTCAGCGACGTGGCGGTCGAGCCATTCATTCACACGTCCGGGGTGGATGCTCGCATCCACCTCGCGTAGCGAGCCTTCAGTCACTGTGAGGCCCGGACAGAGACAGTTCACTCGGATCCCGTCTGGGCTTATCTCGCGCGCCAGCGCACGGGTCATCCCAATGACGGCCCCTTTCGTTCCCACGTACGGGGCGAGATTCCACCACCCCGAGAAGAAGGTCTGCGATCCGATGTTGACGATTTTTCCCCTGCCCTTCTCCTTCAGATAAGGGTAGACCGCGACGATGCAGAGCCAGACGCCGCGAACGTTGACGGCCATCATCCGGTCGAACTCCTCCACCGTGTACTGGTCGAAGGGTTTCGCCGGTTGCCAGACAGCGTTGTTCACGAGGCCATCGATCCGTCCCCACCGTTCGTAAACGGCGCGGGCCATCCATGTGGTCTGTTCCTGGCTACTGACGTCGACACGTAGAGCGAATGCCTCACCACCCTCCGCCTCGATCTCCGAGACAACGTGATCGAGTTCTGCTTGCGGCAGGATGTCTACCAGGCACACTCTCGCACCTTCCTGCGCCAAGCCATAGCAGTATTGCTCGCCAATCCCCGCGGCGCCGCCCGTCACAATGATGACCCGGTCTCTCAACCGCATCGTACCCCTCCTGGCGATGCTCAGCTCTAGTGCCGACTCACGCGACCGCAAGATAGCGAGCTCGAGGAAGAAGGCACCCCTCTACAGGGGCACGTGGTCTATGCTCACAACGAAAAACAGAACCCGAGACCTACCTGAGCCACTATGCACCGACGGCTCTCGTTGAGTCCTTGAGCGCCTTGACTACCCGGCGTAGGTTTCGAAGAAGGCGCGGAGTGCGTCCTGGAACGGTTTCATCGGCGGAGTGACCATGCCAGCTCCGATCATCTCACCGACACCGGCGCTCCGGTGGGTCATCGCTGTGTCGATAACAGGCACGATACCCGTCTCGATGACCTTCCGAATATCGATACCGACCGGACCGGGCTGGAAATCGAGCGCGGGGATGGTGAAGTGCGGATTCTCCCCCACGGTGATCTCGTACATCTCAGCGGTGTGCCGGTGCGCCTCTTCAACAGTTCCGCCGACGAGGCGCAAAATTGCCGGTGCTCCTGCCATGACAAAGGCGCCGATCCCGGCCGTCTCCGTGATGCATGAGTCGCCGATGTCGCGTTCTGCATCTGAACGGGAATACCCTGGAAACGTCGGCCCGTCGATGACCGCCGCCTCACCTGTAAACCAACGATCGCCCAGGCCACTGACCTGGACACCAAATTCGACCCCGTTGCGTGCCATCACGGTCACGATCGAACTATAGGGAATATCGGCGGCGGCGAGCATAGTCGCCTTGCAGGCACCCATCCCGATAAAGGTGAAATAGCTCGGCGTCTGATTCCAGAAGCGCAGGATCTCGGCCACCACCTGCCGGTCGCCGACAGCTTCGACCAACGCCGGCGCCACGGCTTTTGAAAAGAGGGCTGTGGCGGCGTTGCTCCGGTTGTGCATCTCGTCATTCATGTGGAGCGCCTCAGCCTGAATCCGCTTGATGTTGACCCCGCCCAGGTGTTTCAGTGCAGCTTTGAGGGCAGGGGCGAACACTGTGTTGGTCCAGCGGACGGCGTCGAGGGTTTGGCGGTCATAGCCCCCGAAAATCAGCCGGTCGGTGAGGACGCCGGCATACGCGCGCACGTTGTAGGGGCGGTTCTCAATAATATAGAGCGGGGTCGAGCGTGTGATAATCCCAGTCATACCGCCCACACCCCCACCGCGGTGATTCGGACGGAACTCGATCTCGCCACTGGCGGCGAGGCGCTCCGCGTCCTTAGTAGTCCGGGCCATGCCCTCGTAGAGAAGAGCGCCGATCACAGCGCCGCGTGTCGACCCGGGCATCCGATCCCAAGAAATTGGAGGACCCGCGTGGAGCACGAGGTGGTCATGCATGTCTGGTAGCCACTCACCAGCTGTCTGGATATCGACCAGCACCGGATCGGAGTTCAGAATACGCTCGAGGGCAATCCGGTTGGACTCGTCTATCTTTTCCCCAAGCTCACCTATCACTGTCACAGGATCTCCCTCTTATCTCGTCTCGAGCGGCAGGCGATAGACGTACCGGACACGCTGCTTTCCAGGCCGATACCATGCCTGATCGGTTCCACTCGTCTGTCGTCCCGGACTTTGCTTATCCCTCGCCCAAGACAAGAAGACGTCAATCGCTGAGCCCGAGAGCCTGACGGGATTGCAGAAGTTCGTTGAACCAGATTGGGTCGCCGTCCGGTGACGCCCAGCGGCCCTCAAAGCCACGGAAGTAGGGCTCGCGCACCGTGGCCGCAAGATCGGAGGAGAACATTTCGACCGCGTTGGAGTAGACCAGCGGGGTCAGTGCCTCGGGAAGGCGTCCCTTGACCGGCAAGACAACGTCGGCCATTTGCGAGATCTCCTCCTCACCCTCTTCAACCACAGCGACGAGGAAGCAATTGATATGGCGCATGACGCGCGCGACCTCGACGGCACGACGGTAGGAGAGGCCAGGCGGCGCCAGCAGAAAGGTGGGGGTGCGGTCCTCGCGGACGAAGCGCTGTAGGTGGACCCACTCTTCGGTATCTTGTCCTTGGGCGTGGCGACCGACGGCTTCGAGGATCTTCGCCGCTCCAAACATCGCACTGCCGAGGTTAGGGCCACCCCCCACGAAGATGAAATGCTCTCGATTCCGCAGTTCCTCGGCCAGCTGGCCGACGGTCTCGCTGACAGCCTCGTTCGTCGCATCGGCGATGTCGGCCGCCGCCTCAAAGTCGCGCCGGATCTGCCGGCCTTCTCGATAGCCAATAGCCTGACGAACTTCCGCTAACCGTAATGCAACCATGTAGAGGGCGATTTGCGTGGCCAGGTAGGTGCGAATACGCGGGATGTCCATGCCGGGTGTGCTCACGTCGACCGCCATGTGGGCGGCACGAACGAGGCGCGACTCAGAATGACAGGTAATCCCCACCGTGTAGGCGCCGGCCTCACGCGCGAGAAGGATACCCTCTACGGTGCGAGCAACCTCGCCCGAGACAGAAACACCAATCGCCAAGGCCGGGTGTGGCCGCCTGGTCTGAAGCCAGGGAGTCGTATAGCGAGCGAACTGCAGGGCGGTTAGCGGCTCCATCGGTATCCTCGCCCACGCCTGGAACCCCATCTGCGTTGTCACGCACGCGTTGTGGGAGTCGCCGCATCCAAAGCCATACACTCGGTCCACGTCAAGTGAGGTGCGATGGTCGAGAACCTCGCGCACCTGACGGTCGAATTTCGGTGTGAACTCGCGCATGAGCTCTGGCCGGCTGAATACCTGTTCTCGAATGTGGCCTGGCTTTCCTGTTCGGCTCATATCGTTCCATTCTCCTCCTTCTCAAAAGATCTTACCCCGAGTTTGCGGCGCGTACAGTACCGCAAGCCCTCGATCCGCTGTTGTGCTCACTCGTTGTTTGCCGTTGCGACTACGGCGACGTACACCTCGCGGTCGCGCGGCCCATCGAATTCAAAGAAGAGAATCGATTGCGAGTGACCCAGGGCAAGTTCGTGCTTGACGACCGGGACGAGCACGGAGTTACCGATCAGGGCGAGTTTCACGTGGCCCGCCGCGTCTCCGGGCGTGTCGAGTGTGTGTTTGAAGTTGACACGCGTCGGCACGAGGCGATCGAGATCGTCGAGGATATCCTGCACCGTCTCGGGGTCGGAGGCTGAGTTGAGGATGACACCGGCCGTCGTGTGCGGCGAATAGACAAAGCAGAGACCGCGCGAAGTACGACTGGATTGGATCGCCTCGCGTACCCGACTCGTCAGATCGACCAATTCCGTTGGAGCATGTGTTGCAAACGAGATCTGTTTCACCTTTCCTCGAACTTTCCGCTGATCGTGGTTTGCACTCCTGCAAGCTGTTCGGCTCCCTCAATGGGGATAACCCGAGCTCGCAAGGATTCCAGTCGCTGTTCGGCCTGTTTCATCGGGATCTGAAGAGCGTGGAGTGCCCCAAAATCCTCGATCACAAAAGATGCGGAGACGGTTCCGCGGAGTGCCGCCTCGACCGGGTGGCCCGTCTTCTGAAGTCCCACCATGAACCCCCCGCAGTACGCGTCGCCTGCCCCCGTAGCGTCGACAACGCGGGTGGTGTAGGCTGGGACGTGGTAGAGTCGCTCCTCCGCTGGGTGGTAAACCAGACTACCGTTAGCGCCCATCTTGATGGCAAAACAGCCTGGAACACTGGCGCGTACCTCGCGCAGGAGGGCAGGAAGCGGGTGGTTCCCCCAGAGTGCCTGGACCTCCTCGATGCCTGGGAGAAAGGCACGTACCTGTTGCCAGGCGGCCGGGCCAAAGAGCTCACTCTCGATTTGACCCGGGATGACAATCAAATCCAGAAAGAGAGGGATTCCTCGCTGTCCCAGAAAGGTCGACAGAGCGCTCTGGGAGTCGCCCCTGATTGGACAGATATGTGCGCCGCATGAGGTGAGGTATTCCTCGGGGATATCGTCGGGGACCGGGTCCAGGTCCTGGTTGTGACCCGAATCGAGACGATAGATGATCTGGCGACGGCCGCCGCCCTCATGTAGGATCCAGACGTGGAAGCTCGGAGTATCGATTCGTCGCACACCGTTCAGGTCCAGCCCGGCCGCGACGAGACGATCGAGATATGCTTGGGGGTAATCTGGGCCGATCCGCGCCACAATGCCTACTTCAACACCCCAAAGTCGCGCGCCAACAGCTGAATAGAGCGCATTTCCTCCCGGGGCCGCCCAATATATAGAGCCGTCCGGCGTTACGGTGTCGTCTAATGTGAAGCCGCCGATCGTGATGTACAATGCTTCCTTCTCCGCATCCTTTCAGACGTGGAACGCGCCGACGCCGCGCAGACGCAAGAGGATGACGAGCACAAGCAAGACAACGTAGCCGCCGAGGACAGCGTAATCCATCCTGGTCAACTGCAAGCGACGGATCGAGGTGCGTTTGGCTGTGCTCCCTAACCCCTTACTCTCCACTGCAAGTGCCAATTGTTGGGCCAGGCGCAGCGAGCTGATGATCAGCGGGCCCAGGATGGCCGAGTACTTGCGCATCCGCGTGGTGATCCTGCCCTGGTTCACATCCAGGCCACGCGACTTTTGAGCCTCGATGATTGTCTGTCCAACACCTACGACCGTCGGCACGAAGCGAAAGGTGGTCGCAAGTGCGAAGGCGCCCTTATGAGGCAGCCCGAGTCCGCGCAATGCCAGGATGAAGTCGCGTTGTGTGGTCGTCAGCATCAGGCTGATAGGGGCGATGACCATATTCAAGATTCGGAAAGCCATGCCAACGCCGTACGCCAGACCGATGTCGGTCACATAGATGGGCCCATAGCGCAAAATCTCGGTACCTGGATGGTACAACAGCGGCCACATGACGAGCGATATGATGACGAGGAGCGCGAGCGACTTCAGGAGGAGAGCAACTTTTCCGAGCGGAACGCCGCCGAGGATATCGATGAGCAGGATAGCAAAGAAGAAAGGCCCAAGAAACAGAGGGTGGGTGAAGATCACGCTGATGGCGAAGATCACGAGAACACCGAGAACCTTCACACGCGGATCGAGTCGGTACAGAAAGGATGAACCAGGCGTGTAGAGTTCAAACTGGAGTGCCACGTGACCCCGCCCATACAAGGAGTTTTTTGAAATGCTCGACCGCCTCCTCCACGCTCAGAATGTCAGATCGCATGCCCCAAGCGGCAAGCCCTTGCGCAATCCGAGTGATCTGCGGCGGCTGTAAGAAGGAGGCTTCCAGGATATCAGGCCGGGAGAAGACGTCGGCCGGCGTGCCGTCGGCGAGAATCTGCCCTTGGGCCATCACAGTCACGCGCCTGGCATACGTGGCCACGATCCGCATATCGTGCGTGATCATCACAATGGTGCGGCCCTGCTTGTGAAGATCTTGAATGAGATCCAGCATGTCGACGCTGCCCTGCCAGTCCATCCCGGTCGTGGGCTCGTCGATAATGATGACGGGAGGGTTCATTGTAAGAATGGCACCCACCGCAAGCTTCTGGCGTTGGCCGCGGCTCAGGGCGAAGGGATACTCGTCTTCGAGCCCGACGAGGCCAACGGTCTCGAGCACCTGTCTGGTACGGCGCTCGATCTCTTCTGGATCCAGTCCGAGGTTGCGCGGTCCGAATTCGAGTTCCTCGCGCACCGTGAGATTGAATATCTGGTGATCGGGGTTCTGATACACGTATCCGACAGAGTAAGCGGCTTCGCCGAAGAGGATTTCGCGCGTATCGCGCCCGTTCACGAGCACACTGCCGCGTGTCGGGTGCAAGATACCATTGAAATGTTTCACGAGCGTTGTCTTGCCGGCACCGTTCTGGCCGATCAGCGCAACAAACTCCCCTGGAGCGATTGTGAGATTCAGATCGCTCAAGATCCACTGATCCGGACCATAGCGAAACCAGAGATCATTGACTTGAATTACGGGCGAAACAGTCATTCACCTCTCACCGTTCAAGACGCGCGATAGGTACGCAATGATGTCCTCTTCACGCATGTGCCCATCCCCGGGATTCACGATCCCCTCATCCTGGAGCATCTTGAGGAATTCGATTCCTTCGGGGGGACGTACACCCACAGATTTCAGGACATCGATCTGCTCAAACACTTTCGTTGCCGCGTCATCGAGGATCAACTGCCCGTCGTGCAGGACAAGGATACGATCCGCGAACCGGGCTAACTCCTCAGTGTGGTGCTCAACGACGAGTACGGACAGGTTGGCCTCTTCCTTCAATTGGCGGATGATGGCGAAGATCTCGTTGCGGCCGACCGGGTCGAGCTCGGAGGTCGGTTCATCCAGAATTAACACTTTTGGCCGCAACGTCAGGGTTGAGCCGATTGCAACACGCTGTTTCTGGCCGCCTGAAAGGTGGTAGGGAAAAACGTCGCGGTATCCTTCGACGCGCACCAGTTTCAGCACCTCGACGATGCGCCGTTCGATCTCTTCAGTCGGCAGCCCCAAGTTTTCCGGACCAAATGCCAGATCTTCCTCGACAGTCATGCCGACCAGTTGGGCCTCGGGATCCTGAAAGGTGATGCCGACCAGTGCGGTATGGTCCGTGCTGGAGAAGTTCAGCGGACCAAATTCGCGCACAGCCGTGCTCTTGCCGCCAATCAGGATTTCGCCGGTGACCTGCCCCCCCAGCACACTTGGGATCAGACCGCAGAGGGCGAGGCAGAGAGTTGTTTTACCCGCACCGGTCGGGCCGACGATTCCAACGAACTCGCCCTCATGTACCGAAAAGTCGATATCTTGTAGAACAGGAGCGGAAGTGCGCGGATAGCGATAACTGAAATCGTGTACCTCGATGATCGGTCTTGACACAGCCTCCGCTCCTTCGCAAGCCACCAGGTCCAATTCCGTGATAGGCGCGACGGGCGCCTACGCCACCTTTGCCGCAACGGGCGGCGCAAAGTCGACGTGTTCCTTGTCTGCCCAGTACATGTTCCACCGGCGCACAAAGGGGTAAAGCAACTTGACCAGGACCAGGCCCAGCGTCCAGGGCGTCAGCAAGCCGTTGAGCCAGATGTTGCCGAAGACGCCAATCCACGCCACCTCGTCGGGGATGATGTCGAGGACGGCGAGCCACCAGGGGATGTAGAAGGCGATCATGAAGGCACCGGCGACGACGGCCCAGAGGTAGAGGAGGATCTTTGGGCCAGTGCTGAGTTCGGCCTGCTCGGGACGGTAGACGATACGCCAGGGGATGTAGGCACTCAGGAAGTTCCCGATGAAGCCAGCAACACTACCGAGCGTAAGAGTCCCGGCAAAGATATCACCGATAAAGTTCCCGACCGCGGAGCCAAGCGCGCCTGGGACGCCGAACAAAATCCCGAAGACGGTCGTCAGCGCCTGGGCCGGTCGGAGGTAGGCAATTCCCGGGACGAAGACAATGCCAGCCGTCAAGCCCAGTCCGCCGCCGAAGAGCGCGGCACTGATGGCAACGGTCACCAGCGACATTGCGTCCCACTTCGTCGTTGTTCGTGTGATAAATGGCGCATGTAGGTGAAAACGGTAGCCAAAGAGTTCACCGACGAAGAGAACTGTTCCCACGATGAAGACGATGGCACCGATGAGATTCATCGTGCCGAGACCGAGCGACGCTACGATACTGTTTACCACTTGCGAAAGTGGATCCATGCTCCCTGCCCTCCTTAGATTGTGAACATGAGCATACGAGAGCGAACGTCGAGGTTTTAGGTAGGTCGGCCCATACGGTGGGCTGCATACCACCAGCCAGCAATGCCGGCCAGTACGATCAGGGCTGCAATTACTTTCTCCATTCGTGCTCCTCCTGTCGGGATCACGATCTTATGCGAACAAAGCGAGTCAAACTGCGTCTCCCGATGCGGCTGGCTCCTCCTTCCTTTGTTCGGAATGCGGCGACGCTGTTTCTGTCGATGCCACCACCCCCTCCATTACACACTCAATTTGAGTTGGACTCTGTCGCCACGGAACACAACCTTCACGTATTCGATTGGGTGCTCTTCAGGGTCGTAGAGCGTGATGCGTAGCAGCAACATAGGGGAGCCAGGACTCACGCCCAAGAGAAGGCTCTCACGATTTGTCGCAAGTGTAGATTCCAGAGTTTCCGATGCTCGGTGAATCTGAATTCCGTACTTCTCTTTGAGTACAGTGTAGAGGGAATTGTTGACCAGGTCGTCATGAAGAAGTTGTGGACAAAGCTCGCAGGGAATGTAGGAGCGGTGCATAGCAAACGGTTCACCGTTTGCCAGGTGGACACGCTCCATAAGGAAGACGGGGGCATCTGGTGTGACGCTGAGGACATCGGCGATCTTCGGCGGCGCGAGAACTTTCTCGATCCCGAGAAGCCGCACAGATGGGGAGTGCCCGAGTTGGAGTGCTTGCTGATGGAGGCCACCCAGCGAGAGCGCTTGGAAGCTGACTTTGGGCTGGCTGACAAAGGTTCCTTTGCCGTCGACCCGATAGAGGAGCCCTGCCGCGACCAGCCGGTCGAGTGCGCGCCGAACAGTCATACGGCTCAAACCGTGGCCTCGGCTGAGTTCTCGTTCGGAAGGAATCGCCTCACCAGGGGCTAAGCGTCCGCTCTCGATCGACTCCCGGATCATTTCTTCGAGCTGCGAGTAGAGCGCTTGACTGCTCTCACGATTGAGTTCGCCCAACACTTTGGGATCCTGGGTGCGGCTTACCATCACAGTCTCGCAGTGGCCATAAAGGTGATTTAGGCGGACGCTGACAGAGGCAAACGGGAAGAACGGCATATACCGGTATATACCAGTTTTCGCCATTACTATAGCATGCTCTTCAGGACGAGTCAATCCCCTATTCAGAAATCCATGGCTCGGATCTGGAGGACGCCGCGAAAAAGTTGGGTCATTGCTCCTTCGCTGGTGACGTGAGTCTTTTCGCCACGCGCCGCTGGCAGTCGGGCGTTGTTTTTGGAGCAGCGGGTCCACACTGGAGAGGATCTTTATAGGCAGAAGGGGGCCAGTTGCAGGTGAGTTCGTGCGGAACCAGTACGCATCAAAAGAACGTTGTACTATTCACGTTATAATCAAACATCAAACTGTTGGTGACTTCACCGCTGACGGCCTCGCGGCCTCAGAGGCGGCCGAGTGCGCCAGTTCCGGCTGCGCGTGGCTCACGTAAGCGTCAATGTTACCTTATTCGGCATCGTCGCTTGCCGATTTCCCAACCATCAAAGTCTGCGATGTGAATGGCTGCTAGAGCGCCGGTCAAGGAATCCCAGGGAGGGTGGGAGCGAAGACTTCCGAAGTCTTGTACGCAGCCGGAGCCCGCCTCGATCGCTCCCGTTGGAGCGCGCTTTGGGCAAGCACGATCCCCACCAGACTTCGGAAGTCTGACGCCTTGACCGGCGCTCTAGGCGGCGCTTGATCTGGGGTCCAGCCAATCCCGGAGCCAATCCCCAATCAAGTTAATGCTGAGGACAGTGATGGCCAGGACCAGTCCTGGAAAGGTTGCCAACCACCAGGCCGTAAGAAGGTAGTCCCGGCCCTCACCGAGCATATTCCCCCAGGTGGGCGTCGGAGGCAGCACCCCGATACCCAGGAAGCTGAGGGTTGATTCGAGGATGATCAGGTTGCCGACCTCGACCGATGCCAGAACGATGGCCGAGGAGAGGACGTTGGGCAGCAGGTGGAGGGCAATGATTCGAGCGTCCGGGACACCAATCGACCGTGCGGCCTCAATAAACTCTCGCTCACGCACGGATAACACTTCCGCGCGGACGACCCGCGCATAGACGACCCACTCTGTGAGCGCGAGCAGGAGGATGACGTTTCGCAACCCCGGTCCAAAGATGGCGAGCACGGCAATCAAAAGCAAGATCAGGGGGATCGATAGACGCACCTCGACGATCCGCATGATGACCTCGTCAACCAGGCCACCGTAGTAGCCGGCGACGGTTCCGACGACGATGCCAATCACTCCCGCGATCGAGACGGCCGTAACGCCAACGAAGAGCGAAACGCGCGCCCCGTAGATGATGCGGCTCAATATGTCGCGACCGAGTTGGTCCGTCCCCAACGGTCTTTCCAGGCTACCACCGCTGGCCCAGAAGGGAGGTTTCAGCCTGGCGGAAATATCCTGCTGCAGTGGATCGTGGGGCGCAACGAGAGGTGCGGCAATTGCCATGATGATCACAAGAATGATGACCACCCAACCGAAGAGCGCCGCCCGATCTCTCGTTGCTCGCGTCCACATCCGAGGAAGCCCCACCTTTTTTCCCAAGGCGACACTCTTCATCGGAACCGTCAATGTTGATCTATCCATTGCCGTACACCGCAGTTCGCGTCAAGCTCGACATCTGCCGGATCTCCGAATTCCCGATTTCAAGAGAAATAGCGGTCTGATTCCAGGGGCAGGTTCTGACTAGCGCATCCTGATCCGTGGATCGAGCCAGACGGTCATAACGTCCACCAGGAAATTGATCAACACGAATATCGTCGAAGTGACCAACACGATGGCCTGAATCAGGGGGAAGTCACGATTGGTGATGGCTTCGAGAACAAGACGGCCAAGACCGGGCCAGGTGAAGACAAATTCGGTGACAACGGTTCCGCCTAAGATCGTGCCGAACGTGAGACCGATGACGGTGACCACAGGGATCAACGCGTTACGAAGCACGTGCCGTACGATGACCGCATGTTCCGGTAACCCTTTTCCGCGGGCGGTCCGCACGTAATCCTGGCGGAGGACCTCAATCATGCTCGCTCGTAGGACATGAGAGATACGTGCCATCGGCCAGAGTCCAAGGGTAACGGCCGGCAAGACGACGTGAGCAAGCGTTCCACGACCTCCGACTGGGAACCAGTGTATCCGTACGGCGAAGAAAATAATGAGCATGATTCCCACCCAGTAGGCGGGAAAGGCCTGACCAATGATACTGGTAAGACGACTGACAAAGTCGATCCAGGAGTGTGGTCTCAGGGCAGAGAGAATCCCTGTCGGGATTGCCACGAGCAGAGCAAACAGCATCGATACAGTCCCAAGCTCGATCGTTGCCGGCATTCGTTCCAGTACCAATGAGAGGGCATCCTGTCGATAGTACAAGGACCTGCCAATGTTCCCTCGAATGGCCCGGCTCAGAAAGTTCAGGTACTGCACAGGGAGTGGCCGGTCGAGGCCGAGCGCGTGACGAAGCTCTGCGATCTGCTCGGCCGTCGTCTCTGCGCCAAGCATGACCCGGACAGGATCTCCCGAGAGATGAGCTAACGAGAAGACAACAAGCGAGACCAAGAGAATCATGAAGGCTGAAGAGATTGCACGTCTAGCAATAAAGGCGAGCACTCCCACGGCTCCTTGATGACGATTGAACCGCCAGGGATTCAGGTCTCCCGAGAGTCGCGAGGCCGGGAACCGGCCTGGCACGGGCCGATTCAAGCACCCGTGCCAGGCTTCGACGCACGACTGTAGTGGTCACGAACCGTTCGGGATCGCCTGCAACGTGGTTCGCTTGTCTACTTCTCCCAGTACGCGTCCCACAAGATGATCCGTTCGGCCGGATGGGGGACGAAGTGCAAGTTCTTATGGATTCCGTAAATTTCGTACTGGTCGTACCCACAGCACCAAATCGCCTGTTCGTGGATGATAGCCTCCATCTGGCGGAACAGATCGGCACGCGCTTCCGGATCCATTTCTTTATCGGAGCGCTGCATGAGCTCGTCGAAGGTTGGATCGGTCCATGAGAAGGACCAGGGTCCACTACTCAGGAGGAAGAGGCGATTGGTGCTAGCGGGATCGCCATCAAAGTCGATGACGCCGATCATCGTCATACCGCTATATTTCCCGCTCGACCAATCACCGAAGAAGGTCTGGTATTCAGCTGTCTGGAGATTCACCTTGATACCAACCTGCTCCAAGTAACCGGCAATCGCCTGGGCCACCTCGGCATCCTTGAGCCAGCGGCCGGTCGGGTAGTGATAGTCGAGCTCAAATCCCTCTGCGAGGCCCGCTTCCGCCAGAAGCGCTTTCGCCCTGTCTGGGTCGTAGGCATACGGCGTCAGATCGGGGTTGAAAGCAGGACTGAGCGGTGGCCGTGCGGCAATCGCCGCCGTCGCTCGCCCTCCGAGGATATTTTTGAGAATGCTGTCCATATCGACAGCGTGGGCGATTGCCTGGCGGACACGCACGTCGTTCAGCGGCTCCTGGCGGGTGTCGATAATATTGACGATGCGGCGGATCCCCGGGACAGATGCGATACGAGCGTTGGTGCTGCTCTCGACGAGGGGGATGAGATCAGGCGGTACGTTGACAATCAGATCGGCTTCGCCAGCAATCAACATATTCGTACGTGTCGAGGCTTCTGGGGCCACTCGCACGATCACACGGTCAATCTTCGGCTGGAGGTAGTGATCCTTCACCGCCTCGAGCGTCATATGATCGCCTTTAACCCACTCAACGAGTTTGTAGGGGCCACTACCGATCGGCTGAGAGCAGAGTGCTTCGGGATCGCTCTCCAGAACCGAGGCGGGAAAGACAAAGAGACGTGTCATCGTGTGGGGAAAAATCGGATCGGAGAATTTTGTGATCACATGAACCGTGGTATCGTCCACGACTTCCATCCGGTCCCATGAGCTGAAAAACACCGACGACGGCGATTCAACAGCGTAGTTGAAGGTTGCTACGACATCCTCAGCGGTCACCGGCTCTCCGTTGGAGAACGTCACCCCTTCCCGAAGCTTGACTTCCCAGGTCGTCTCGTCAATGAGTTTCCAGGAGATCGCCAGGCGCGGCTGGATTTTCAGGTCGCGGTCTAACCACGCAAGCTGGTCGTACAGATGCCGGCTGATATTGGCATTATGACTCAGCCGTTCGACGAGGGGATTGAGGCACTGGATGTCGGCTCCCTGAACGAGCGTCAGAGTTGTTGGTTCGGCGGGCACGGGGGTCGGGGTCACCACCACCTGTTTCTCGACGATCTGGGTCACTTTCTTTTCAACGACCTGCGGCGCAGGCGGTGTGCTACCGGCACTGCATGCCAGCAGCATCACACTCAGGAGGATCGTCAGACCAAGAACAACTGGCAATTTCGGCGCTTTCATGCGGGTCCCTCTCCTTCCTTACCAATCTCACTCATGGGGAGTGAATATTCGAATAGCAGCATCGCGTCGTTAAGAGTTACTGTGTCATTAATAGGCCGTCGTATGCACCAACGGCCACCAGATTTCCATTAGCTCGGGATCTTGATTATAAGCTACGCAAACTGTCTTGTACGAACAGAGCAGCTCTTCATCCGGGATCCCGCTCCGGCAGTGACGGCACTTGAGAAACGCCTGAGCGTGTGTTTCCATCTCGACACTGGGCAGATCGGCAGGATAAGTCCCAATGGCCTCCGTCAATGCTCGCAATACCTCCAGTGTTGTTGCCCGGATTTCTTGCTCCAGTGTGCTGTCTCTTTCGGTGAGGGCTTTGTTTTTGAGATGGTCACGCAACGTCGGAGTCGGCTGAAGGACACCAACCCGCATCAGGAAGAATGGCCGGTAATAGTCCGCGCCACCTTCCAGGTCCCCGAGATCGTGAAACTCACTGAGCCGCATGAATTCTGAGGTCGTGGGGACACCTGAATTCCGCAGGCCGAACAGACTGAACACGACCACATTCGCCAACTTGTAAAACGGCCAATCGGCAAATGATCGGGGAAAGTAGTCTACCAGCAGCTGAACGAGGCCGGTTCCGTCTTCCCGGTACAGGAACCCCCCGGCGCGTTCGAAGAGTTCAGTTACCTGACCACTAAACTCTTCGTTCAACACCTGACCGATCTCGTTGAACTTCATCTGCCGGCCAGTCAAATTCTGGAGTGACGTCTGGCCCGTGCAATCATCACGATAGAGACGCTCCACGTCGTGAATTGACATCTGGGCCAGGTAATTCGGATCGAGGAGGTTTTGATTCTGCATGCGGATCCCTCGCCAATGGGCTGCTGTAATTGCGGCAGCGCCAACAAACAACTCGTCACCGATGTGCAGGTTCCAAGGTTCGATATCGCCGTTGGGCATCCGTTCCCAAATAAGCCACATCTGCGCCGAGTTTACGAGGACGAACATGAGTGCATTCTCATCGCCACGATGCAGAGGGCTGAATTGATAGTGTTCTGGAGCGTCACGGTACGCCTCCCACCAGCGAGCCCCGATGTTGAAGGCGGCGACCTGCGCGACCTCGCTCAGCTTCTTGCGGTCGATCGTCATGTGCTCGGCATTCTCGGAAATCTCCTTGATGCGCCGGCGAACGCTTCCAATCGAGTCTGGTGCACTCATCATCTGTTCCCTTTCACTATGATCAGCGGGCAAGAGCCGCGCCAGGCGCCCCTTGGGGGTGGCCGCACGTAAGAAGCGAAGCTGATTCGGCCAAAGATATTAGACGTACCGTGACCGGGCACGCACTCGTTCACGATCTGACAGCATGACGCAAATTGAGGACAGTGGACAAAGGCCGCTGGAGGCAGAAGAGCGACATGGATTCTAAGTGATCGCGAGTTCCCAGAGCACAAGTGCAGGCCCGAATAGGTCCAACTCGTTCCGGGACAGGCGTTACACCTTACTTGAGTCCAACGATGATTCGGTTGACAACACTTCTTGCTATGTGGTAAACTCTATAGACTATAGAGAATGGTCTCCAGCTTATCGGATCTTGGGATAAATGTCAAGAGGGCAACCGAATCCTGCGCATCGGGTGGAGGGTGTAGTGCAGAGGAAGGTGGATACCTGTATGGGCAGCCGGTTGGAGAGCGACGGTTGGATCAGCCCGTCTCGTGGTGTCTGTCCAGACTGCACGGCACGGTAGAAGATGAGCGAACGAAATTTGCCGGGGCTCGCCTTCCGGGAGCTGAAATGGGCAACAGGAGCAAAGCTATACCACTCAGCGCGATACGTGGCGCGACGCCGACGTTTCGGATCGAACGCGCGGACCCGCTCGTCGAAGTTGTGTTTCAGCAGCTGACCGACGCCATTGTCACAGGACAGTTGCCGCCCGGCAGCCAGCTTGTCGAAACACAGGTGGGCGAGCAACTTGGAGTCAGCCGCGGCCCTGTTCGTGAAGCCATCCATCGCTTAGAACAGATGGGGCTCGTCGAAAAAATCCCATATCGGGGCGCGTTCGTCTCCAGGCTTACCCGCACAGATATCGAGGAACTCAATAGCATACGACGATTGATGGAAGGGTTGGCGGCCCGTATTCTGGCAGAACGGCACGATCCGAACGCGGTTGTGGCCTTAGAGAAGGTCCTGGAGACAATGCACCAGGCAGCGACCAATCACGAGCGTGGGCGAATCGTGAGACTCGACGCCGAGTTCCACGGCCTCCTGATTTCTCTCACCGAACACAAACTCCTGAATGAAATCTGGAAGACAATCAGTGTTCAATTCCTCCGATTCTTACTATTGAAGCGTCAGCGGCTTTATCATACGTTGGAGCAAGTCGTGCCTCTTCACGAGCCAATCATCCGAGCGATCTCGGATGGCGACGGCGACCAAGCAGAGCTTGAGGCCCGGCGCCACGTTCTCTGGGCAAGTCAGGCCTTGCTCGAAGGAAATGATATCCAGCCCGACGAAGCTGAGCGAGGGCATGAGTCTGATAGACCGAGTCAAAAGGAACCAACATGATCTATCGCCACGACACAATGCAAATCGAGATTCACTGGCTTGTGGAGAATGCCCGGCATGTCACGATTGTCCCTGAACGCATCCGGGAGGTTGCGACTGCTCTGAAGAGAGAACTGGAGCGTGAGCAGCCGTTCCAAACCGATCCGCACCGGTACCCGAATGAGACACTCACCCAAAACAATCTCGACACGCTTCAATTCTATTTTGCCTTGACCTCTCAGCACTTCTGCATCTGGCGGCGGAACGGCAGCGGAGACGTCGGAGCCTGGGATATTGAAATCGGTGGAGAACGCTACGTCGGGGGGCGTGGAATCAATGCAGCACTTATTCGTGCTTTACGGCAAGGCAAGAATCTCCTCGACCCTGCATATCTTGCATCGATGACGATGGAAGATGTGAAGGACCTTTATCGCGACGAGCGATCCGGTGAGGTGAGCCTGCAGTTGTTGCCCCAACGCCTGGCAAAATTCAACGAGATTGGACGCGTCTTAACCCAGCAGTACCGGGGACACGTCGCCAATCTGTTGGAACAGACGGAAGGCTATCTGTTTCGGGACGATGGACGCGGGCTTGTGCAGGAATTGATGCTGAATTTTCCGATTGCCTACTTCGATTGGCCGTTTGCCAAGCTGGCAATCCTGTATCGGAAGCTCGTGAACGTGCGGAATCGCGTGAATGTCCCGACGTCGCAAGAGTATCGGACCCTCACGGAAGCGCGCGATCCGGAGAACGCCGAGGTGGCCGCCGACTACTACATCCCCCTCTTCTTTATTCGCACCGGCATCTTCCGTGTCAGTCCTGCGTTCAGTGAGCGCCTTCGAAGGCAGCAACTGATCGAACGGAATAGTCGAATGGAACAAGAGTTCCGGGCCTGCACGATGGCTGCGGGACGCGCAATTGCGGAAGAGATCGGTGCGGCGATTCCCGTCGTCGACGAAGAGCTCTGGCGAACGGGCTACACGCGTTGCCGGCTTTGTCGTTCGGATGTCACAGACGACGAGCTTCCCTGTCCCTATCGTCACTTGTCAATCGGCTATCAAACAGAACCGACCCTCATGGAGATGCGCTGGCCTCTCGTGCTCACAACCTGCTATTAACCCGAACCTGTGGAAGACAAAACCCTCTCATCCCGGGCTTCCACACGACCCGTGCCGTGCATGTGGTCAAACAGTGGGCCGCGCATCTCTGGTACGAGCAATTACCGACTCGATCGCTGCCGCAAGCCAACCTGTTCGTCCTGGCTTCGGGGTGGTGCCGTCCGAAAGGCTTGACGGATATACTTGCAGTCGGCCCGCATATGAGCGCGCATCATCTCCGTTGCAGCTTCAGCGTCTCCTTGCTTCAAGGCCCGCACGATGGCTCGATGATCTCGAAGGATACGGTGCGCTTCACCCGGGTCAAAAGTAATCTGTATGCGCGCGAGTAAGAGCGGCCGCCTGACAAAACGGATCGCCGACACTAGCCAAGGGTTCTTCGTTGCCTCGAGGAGCCTGTCGTGAAACGCCGTATTGATGTGTACTAATTCGAGAACGTCCGCCTCATCGCCGGCTACTTCGGCGGCGGTTAAGAGCACGTCCAGAGCTTGAAGGTCGGCATTGCTCAGATGCTCCACCACTCGTTCGATCGCCAGGACCTCGAGAACTTCGCGACACAGATACAACTGCTCGATATCTTCGACACTTAATTGGATCACGTGGACGCTCGTGCCGCTACTCTGCAAGAGTCCGTCGTGTTCCAGTTTGCGCATGGCCTCGCGCACGGGCGTTGGACTGATTCCCAGTAACCTGGCCAGAGAAGTCTCCGTCACGCGTTCGCCTGGCTGCACCTGCCCGTTGAGAATCATTTGCAGGATCGCCTCATACGCCTGTTCGTACAACGGTTTGCGAGATAATTTTAGGGTCACAAGCGTACTCCAGAGTCCATAGAATCAACGGCCCTCAATCATTTCTTGCTCCGGCAGGCAACAGCGCGCCGGATTACCATCCACCTGCGAAGGTCCCGTAGCGGGATGACCACTTACCACCCGTCATTCGGTGCGATTCCTGGGCAGAGTGCGATTCATCCGTAAAGTCAGAAACGTGATCCGATCGCGATTCATAGGATAGTGTCGGAATCATGAGAAGTCAAAGGATGACCGCGCCAGTAACCCGGTTCGCAACATGATAGTTACGTGATCGTCCATCCGCCATCCACGACTAACGTGTGGCCAACGACATAGCTCGACTCTCGAGAGGCAAGATAGAGAGCCGCGTACGCGACGTCATCGGGAACACCGAGTCGTGGGAGCAGTGTGCGCCTCTCATACTCAGCACGTATCTCGGGCGTATCGAGAAAGGGTTTGGACATCGCCGTCCGGATCGTGCCGGGCGCTATCGCGTTGACGCGAATATTCAACGGTGCATATTCAGCGGCAAGCTGTTTGGTTAAATTCTCGACCCCGCCCTTGCTGGCACAGTATGTCGTGGCGGTTCCCGTACCTCGAATCCCGTGAATCGAGGAGATGTTGACAATTCGTCCTTCTCCCTGTTCCAGCATTCGTGGAATCACACTACGGCAGGTAAAGAAGTAGCCGCGCAAGTTTACTCCCAACACACGGTCCCATTCTTCATCGCTGACGTCAGTGATCGAATTGCGAATGAACATCCCGGCGCTATTGACCAGGATAGTGATCTTGCCGTAGTGCTCCAGGGTGAGGTCGATCAGGCGTTGGACGGCGCCGCTCTCGGTCACATCAGTTTCCAAGTAGACGGCGTCACCGCCTGCCTCCACAATCGCGGTAACAGTGTCGGGTGTCTCTTCAGAAGAAAAACGCGATTCACGCTGCCGGTCGGCAACAACAACTTTTGCACCCTCCCTCGCAAACAGCAAAGCGCACGCACGCCCAATTCCGGACGCTCCGCCGGTAACGATCGCGACGTCATCCTGTAATCTCATTTCCGTTCCTCCTGGTTCATCAGTTGCAATATGAGCAGGTGTGGAGAAAGCCGGGCCGCCTGCTTCCTGAGGAAGGGAATGTTTTGCTCCGCTCGCGCTTTCTAAGCACCAGGATGTGGAGACTTTGACCCTGCCTTGAAACCAGAAGTGCGACGCTCTACGTGGAAGTTGCCGTGCGGTCCAGGCAACAAGTGAAGCCCGCCAACCTATCACACGGCGATCTCACCCGACAGTTGGTGGGAGAGAAGAGAGGAGACCCAGAGAAGGCCATCGAGGAGCGCGTCAATGGGGCCGGAGCGCCGGAAGCTGCGTACCCCTCGCGCCGCACTGCCGGCATCGAGCCTCAGCGCGGCGCCCTCTCGTGACCAGCAACCCACGTCGCGTGCATGTGCCGAAGGGCGTCGAGAAACGCTCCAAAGGGGGCGCGGACGACACCGGCACCGACCAGGCCGTGACCAGGCTCTTTGTGGGCAATCCCGGTATTGATCACTGGCGCGATGCCGGTTTCCAGCACAGCACGGACGTCGATGCCGGTTGGCGTGCCTTGAAAATCGAGGGCCGGGATCGTATAGTTGGGATTCTCGCCCAGGGTGATCTGATACATCTCGTGAGTGTATCTGAGCGCGTCTGCCGGGGTGCCCCCGACGAATCGCACGATGGCAGGCGCGCTGGCCATGGCGAACGCGCCGATTCCGGCCGTCTCGGTGATGGCGCTGTCCCCGAGGTCCGGGTTGGCATCCGCCTCCGAGTACCCGGGGAAGTAGAGCCCCTGAGGAATGGACGCCGGTGTCGTAAACCAGGTATCTTCGGTGCCACTGGTTCGGATACCGACGTGGACCCCATTTCGCGCGATCGCCGTCACCATCGTGCTAAAGGGGATCCCGTGGGCTGCCAGGAGGCTCGCCTTGCAGGCTGCCATCCCGACGTTGAGGAAAAAATGCTCCTGGTTCGCCAGGAAGTCGAGTGACTGCTTCACCGCATCCCGATCGCGCACGGCGGCCATCAGTGCGGGTGCGACGGTCCGGAAGAAAAGCATCGTGGCCGCAAGATCCCGGTTGTGGCATTCGTCGCCCATGTGGAGCGCCCGAGCGATGATTGGCTTGACCTCGATCCCGCCCAGTTCGTCAATCGCAGCCTGGAGCGAAGGCGCCAGCACTCTCTCCATCCAACGCAGGCGCTCGAGGACCTCGTCGTCGAAGGCTCCAAACCGAAGCGTGCGTCCCCATCCTTCATTCATGCCGGCATACCCAATGGTCCCGTGTTGATCGTCCTGGACGACCAGCACCGGCATGCGTGGGGTCAGGACGCCGGCCATCGGCCCGACGGCATTATAGGAATGGCAGGGTGCGAAGGTGATGGCACCGCCGGCGGCAAGCGCTTGCGCCTCAGCAGGGGTTGTTGCAAGTCCTTCGTAGAGCAACCCACCGATGACCGCACCGCGCATCGCGCCGCACATCTCGTCCCACGTGATCGGCGGGCCGGCGTGGAGGATGGTCGTATCCGTCATCCCGGGCACCACCTCCCGAGCGGGCACGATATCTCGCAACACCGGTCGGGCTGCAGTCAGCCGGGCGAGGGCCTCCTGATTCGCCGCTTTGATCCTCGCGCCCAGGTCCCGGTCGTCATCCGCGAGGTCTGCCAGCATCCGTGCGACATCGGGGTCGCCGCCGGCCGGGGGTGACCACTCCAGATCGATGACGTCAATTCCGGCCTCGCGGAGATCGTTCCCGAGTCGCGCGAGGCCGATATTTGCGACTCCAAAGTTGCCGCCGAGTAGATCTTGCACGCGTTTTCCCTCGTCCCTGTCCGCAATGTGAATCCGTGCCGGGAGCATCTACGCCATCACGAGCGCTGCCGCCGCGCGAGCCGCCGCCGCGTTGCTTTCCGCCACGACGACCCTCTCCTTCGTGAGCTTCTCGACCTGGGCCGCATACGGTTGGGGGTCGTCTGCCGTGCCGGTGACCGACGCGACGACGTGCAGGGTCCTCTCGCCGCGGCCGGCGATCTGGCGCGCCTGCGCGATGGCCGGAAGCAGCGTGCCGGCAGGGTCGGGCTCACTCCCCAACCCGAGGATGACGTCCAGGAGGATCACTCCTACGCGAGGGTCGGCGGCAACGTCGAGCAGTCGCGCCGCTCGCCGTGTCCCATCGATCATGGGATGCGGCTGCCCGGCAGTAAATTCCTCGGCGCCAAGGTCGAGGCACGTATGCCCGGGGAGCTGGCCTGTCTCCGGGAGGCGGTGGTCGGAATCGAGCGGCGCGTTGGACCAGATCGGGCCGAGCGCCGCCCGCAGGACGAGCATCGCTTCGTACGCGAGTGTTCCTCCGGCAAAGAGCCCGCAGAGCAGGGGCGGCTCGCCCTGCCGGACGGGAGTCTCGGGCACTTCCGCAGCGGAGATCGCGGGAATCGGGCGCTGCGTGGCCAACTCGACGGCAAGCCGGGCCGCCTCCTCTAACGTGCGAGCCACGGAGGCGCCGGCGGCCTCGATTGGCTCGGGATCGCCGCCCAGGAAGCAGACGACAACCGGCTTGCGTGCATGGGCCACGCGCCGCAGCACGCTCGCCGCCACCTGGGGGTCCGGGGGCTTGGAGAGGAGGACGAGCATCCGCGTGGCCTCGTCCCCGAGCAAGAGGTCGATCCCCTGCTGCATCGTGAGCCCCCCGACTGCCGCCGACAGATCGCGACCACCGGTGCCGATCGCGTGCGACACACCCGACCCGAGCCGGTCGATGAGACACGTCACCTCTTGCAAGCCACTGCCCGACGCGGCGATAAGGCCGATCGGCCCACGTCGTAGCCGGTTCGCGAAGCCCAAAGGCACGCCGCCGATAATGGCTGTTCCACACTCGGGGCCCATCACGAGCAGCCCTCGATCTCGGGCCGCTTGTTTCAGCGCCACCTCATCTTCGACCGGGACATGGTCGCTAAAGAGCGCAACGTGCCGTCCGGCACGCAGCGCCTTCCAGGCTTCTGCTGCCGCATATCGCCCCGGGGTCGAGATTAGTGCCAGACGCGCGGATTCGGGGAGTTCACGCCATTGCCACCGCCCTACCCGTGGAGCAGGGGCCCCTCCGGAAGGCGAATCCGGCGGAGTCCGCCCGGCCGGTGCTGTCAACGACCTCGTCGCCCACTCCAACGCCTCCGCGGCTTCAACGTCGGTTCCAGCCGCCGCGGCAATGACCAGATCGGCGGGTGAAACGCCTTCCGGCCGCTCGGCGAGAAGCCCGCTTTCGACGAGCACCGCGACATTCGCCGGGGTGCCCATCATCACCCCGGCCGCCTCGACGCCGGGCCGCTCGCCGAGACCGCGAGAGAGCTCCATCAAAAAGACGGAATCATGATAACTGTTGGGAATGAGGATGTGTCGGATAACAGGCATAGTAATATCACGGTTGAATCGCGACGCGGAGCGCCTTGTCGGGGTTCCGCATGAAGAAAAGAAGCGCTTCCTCTGCCGATTCGAGGGGAAAGCAATGGGTCATCATCTTTTCGACGGGATATTTGCGACTGTTGATGATCCGCACCGCCAGCTCCGTGTCCCACGATTGGCCAAGGCCGCCGAGAAGCACGACTTCCTTGAACACAATCTTATCGGTGGTCAAAGGCGCTTGCCGGTATCCGGTGGTGCCGACCATGACGAAGCGGCCGGTGGGCCGAATCACATCCAGGCCCAGTTCCATCATGGCAGCGGCGCCGGTACACTCGACGACAACGTCGGCCAACCGGCCCCCCGTGAGATCGCGCACGGTGCCAACCGGGTCGATCTCCCGCTCCAGGTCGATGAGATGATGGGCGCCGTATTCGCGTGCCAGGTCCCATTTGAGCTTCAGCGCCTCACGGCCTATTACAATGATCGGGGCAGCATTTGCCTCGCGGGCGGCGATCACACTGGCAAGTCCCTGCGCCCCCACACCCAGAACGACGACACCCTCCCCGGCCCTCACCGCTCCTTTGGTCCGAATCCAGCGCACGCCGTTCCCCAGGACTGACGCCAGTACAGCCGCCTCGTCGGGGACGCCGGGCGCGATTTTATGCACCTTAGAACCGGGTGCCCCGAACATATACTCACCGTAGGCGCCCCAAAGGTAAGGGGGCGTCTCGCACGACATATTGACCCCATAGACACGAGAGGTGCGACAGAACTGGTAGTAGCCGGTCAGGCAGTACTCGCACTGCCCGCAGAGAATATAGGGCTCGACGTTGACGCGATCGCCAACCTCGACCCCGTAGGTTCGAGCGGCCTCATCTCCGATGGTGGCGATCGTGCCGACGACTTCGTGTCCGAGAATCATCGGATAGTGGGCCTTCACGTTGCGCCCTTCATATTCAATCGGATCGCCGCCGCAAATGCTCACTAGATTGACTCGTAGGAGAAACTCATCGGGACCGATCGCCGGGACAGGAAACTCGCGCATCTCCATTTTGCGCGGTGCGACCAGAACCATCGATCGCTCGCGACTCGGTAGCACCATCACTCTCCTCCATCATCCCTGCCAGGCAGGTGCCGGGTCGATCTGGCGCTCGATAAAGCGGCCACGATCCGTCGAGCCGACAAACTTCCGATTTTCGACGATCACCTCACCCCGTGAGATCGTGTGCGTGGGCCAACCACGCATTTCCATGCCCTCGAAGATCGTATACCCGACCGGTGTGGCGAGATCTTCGTGATGGACAACCCGGACGGCGTGTGGGTCAAAGAGAACCAGATCGGCATCGTAGCCGACCCGTATGGCGCCCTTGCGCGGTACACCGAAGAGCGCAGCCGGTCCGGCAGAGATGAGCCCGACCATCCGTTCGGCGGTGATGCGTCCCTTCGCCACACCCTCACTGTGCAGGTAGGTGAGAATCATCTCGCTCCCCGCAATCCCCGGTGGGACCTCGAGCCAGTGCGGCCGGCGTTCCTTCACCTCGCGTCCGAAGGCGTTGTGATCGGACGAGACGGCACTGATCGTGCCGTCCGCCAGCCCCTCCCAGAGCGCCTCACGATTCCCGGGTGGCCGCAACGGAGGGGTCATCGTGTACAGAACGCCTTTCGGCTCGCGGTAGATTTCGTCGGTGAAGGCCAGGTAGTGGGGGCACGTCTCCGTCCGGACAGGAAGACCGGCCGCCTGGGCCTGGCGGATCACAGCGAGCGCCTTCCCGGCCGTCAGATGGACCACGTAGAGCCGCGCGCCCGTCTCTCGCGCCAAAGTGACGACCTCGTAGACCGCTATCTCCTCCGAAAAGTCCGGACGCGTCCGGGAATGATAGATCAGGTCCGGCTGGGATGCGTACCGGGTGCGCAGGTACTCCAGGATCTCATCCTGCTCGGCGTGGATACAGGCGACGCCATTGAGACCGTGGATGGTCTGGAAGGCATCCAACAGGAAGCCAAGATCGACGGCAAAGCCCCACTTCCGGTAGGTGACGAAAAACTTGAAGGAGGGAATTCCCATCTCAATAATGTGGCCGAAACGCTCGAGCACCGCCGGGTCGGGATCGGTGATCCCGGCGTGAAAACTGTAGTCGATGCAACTCCCGGCGTCGGCCAGGGCGATACGCTCGCGTAAGAACTCCTCCGGCGGTCGAGTGCGAGGAGCGATGGCAAAATCGATGAACATCGTCACCCCGCCGATTGCCGCCGCCACCGGCCCGTTCTGGTAGTCATCCTCCGTCATGATGGCGCCATCGCCCTGGCCTTGCTTCAAGGCGAAATGGACGTGTGGATCAATCACGCCCGGCAGGACCCAACGATTGCTGGCATCGATCGTCCGTCTGGCCTGGAGGGGCGCCTCACTCATGACGGCGATTCGCCCCCCACGAACGCCCACGTTCGCGCGGGTGCGTCCCTCCGAATTGATGATCAGGCCGCCGTTGATCGCGAGATCGAAATCGGTCACAGTCCCTCCCGTGTTGCTCGTTTCGCCGTGGTTCGGCCTGACGCACGAACAGATAGCTACTGAACCGAGTACTGCAACTTGATCACACCGGCAAACACGAGGATGTACCAGATGATGACAGAGGCGATGAGAACTACCGTGATGACCTTCCCCGCCCGGCTCATCTTCATCTCGTCCACGAAGGTGCGCGTCGGATAAGCTCCGAACCCGCGGCTTTCCATCGATTGGACGGTGAGCGCAGCATCGCGGAGACTTCGCACCAGCAGAGGGACGGTAAAGCGCTTCGTATTCTCGACTCGGCCTTTCAACCCCGTCTTCTCACCGACCCCCCGGACTTTATGGGCCGCTTTGATCGTCTTGGTTTCCTCCTCGATAATCGGAATGATTCGCAGCGCGATAAAGAACGCATACGGCACCTTGTACGGCAACCGGAGGATTTGGACGAAGGAGACTACCAGGTCGCGGGGATGTGTGGTGCGAATAAAGATGAACGAGACCAGGAAGATCGTGTAGATCCGCAGCGAGACCGCCAGCGCGTAGTCAACCGTCTCCAGATAAATAACCTTCGAGCCGAGCTCGAACAGTGTGATCTCCCCCGGAACCTTGAGCAGGATGGATTGAACGATAAAGAAGGAGAGCGACGCGAGCGCCATGAGGCCCGTCCCCCGCCAGAGCTCGCGCGGAGTCAGCTTGCCTGCAAAGAGAGCGACGAACAAGATGGCGATCGACATAAAAAGCTGAGGCAACGCAAAGAACGAGCCGAAAGCCAGGAACGATATCGCAAAGAGACCTACTGTCTTGGTCACCGGATCCAGACGGTGGAGAAAGGAATCCTGAGGACGATACTGGTATACAAGTTCCATTCCCGGCGCCTCCTTAATCGCAACGTTCCGGGCCGGTTCACTCCCTGGCGCCCCGGTCACGTCATCCCGCGGGGGGCGGGAACAGACGTCCGACGTCTGGTTCGCGGCCGGTGCCCGCCTCGATCACCGTCGTC